>NZ_PKUB01000032.1 GCF_002868845.1 Desulfuromonas sp. | reverse complement strand
TCTCCGATGTACAGCATGATGTGACCGGGGACCCGCACCAGGGTCAGAAACGGGACTCCTTCATCGAGCAGGCGCCTCTCGCGCCGACTGGGGCTCAGGTCGGATAGGGGAACCACAGTCCCCTCCCGGGCCTGTTTGGAGGAGTTGCGCGGCAGCCAAAGCCCGAAGGGGGCAAAGAGGTCACGAACAGTGGCCGAACAGTCCCGGTCGGCAAAGCTCTCACCCCAACCGTAGGCTTGTCCCACCATATTGCCGGCCAGGCTCGCGAGGCGCAAAGGTGTCAGCGGCAGGGGGAATGTCTCCCCGCTGTCGGGCGGAAGAAGGGCCTTTGCCAGGAGGGCCCGGCGGTTCTCGTCCGCAACTGCGAGAAAGACTTCATGGCTACCGTCCCCGGTCAGGGGGAGGAGGGTCCCGATCCCGGTGCTGAAGCGGTAGAGTCCGTCGGTGTCGAAAACCGGAACCCGGTCCCGGGTGGGGGCCAGGTAGGTGCCCGTGTCAAAAGCACGGGCGAATTCCCCATCGACCCAGGCGAGGTCCGTCACCGGCATCCAGCCGTAGGCGAGGGACGTCTCGGCGAAGACCCAGGCCCCGTCTTGAGAACGGTGGATGACGTGCAGTGGGGTGTTGGCCTGAACGGCGGCATGCTGCAGGTAGTCGAAGGGGAAACCCTCCCCGGCCTCGTCAGGGTCGAGGAAAAGGGGCCTGCGCGTGGGCAGCGCCCGGAGGTCCGAGAGCCGCACTGTAATGGCTCGAAGGTTGAGGCTCGGGTAGGTTTCGGGCGCGGCCCGGTCGACCAGGGCTTGGAGCCGGTCCTGTCCCACCGGACGCAGGTTCTCCCCGAAGACCGCCTTTTTCCCGACCCAGTCGACGGCCCAGAAGGGACTGCGGGTGCTCTCCAGCGGTCCGTTGGTGTGCCAGGGGGCGAAGTGCCGCTCCAGAAAGGCGAGGGCCTGCTTCTGCTGTTCTTCGTGGGAAAGGAGGGGCCGGTGTGCGGTGGCCGGATCGAGATAGGCCAGGGGGTTCTGAGGCATTCGCTTCAGGTCCGCGATGTCTTTATGCGACAGATCGGGTACGCAGCCCGTGGCAAGCAGGAGCATCGTGGCAAGGATAAGGGCCGGAATTTTTCTCATCAGCGCCATGTTTCCTCAGAGCCCGGCGGGGTCACCTGGATTCCCGTCCCCTGGGTAATGGCGAAGAGGATGCCGGGGCCGGCGGCGAAGGTCAGCAGGACCGTAGCCCCGATAAAGGCAAAGAGATGCGGGGAATCCAAGACTCAGTTCTCTCATTTTGGCGGAACAAGACGGGCGAATACCTTCAGGGTGGAGAAAACCGAGGGAAAAATCAAGGAAATTTAAGGAAAGAGGACGGGAGAAGATAAAAGGGCGGGGCGGGCATTTCGCCCGCCCCGCCCCCGAGGCCTTGATCTGTTCCCGGTTACTGGTGAAGGATGTAGCAGCAGACCACCTCGACCCGGCGGTTCTCAGCCCGGCCCTGCTCATTCGTGTTGTCGGCCACCGGCCGGCTCTCTCCGTAGCCGCGGGCTGCCAGGCTGGTGGGATCGATCCCGAACTTGTCGACCAGGTAGTTGCGGACCGCCTCAGCGCGGCGCAGGGAGAGGTCCTGGTTGTAGTCGGCCGCCCCCCTGCTGTCGGTGTGTCCGGCGACGAGGGCCTTGAGCCCGGAATGCTCGCGGATGAAGGCGGCGGCTTTCTCCAGTTCGCCGTGGAACGCCGGCTTGATGACCGCCCGGTCGAAGTCGAATTTGATCTGCAGGGTCAGGGAAACCGGACAGCCCTTCTCATCGACCGCGATGCCCCTGGCGGTGCCGGGGCACTGGTCGAGGGAGTCAGGGACGCCGTCGCCGTCGCTGTCGATTTCCTTCGGGCAGCCGTCCATGTCGACGGCCACGCCCCTCGGGGTGCCGGGGCACTTGTCTTTGTAGTCGGGAACGCCGTCGCCGTCGCTGTCGCGTGCGCAGCCGTTGGTGTCGACCTCAACTCCCTTGGGGGTGTTGGGGCACTTGTCCATGTGGTTGGGGACGCCGTCGCCGTCGCTGTCCGGAGGGCAGCCGCTGGCGTCCACTGCCACGCCTTCGGGGGTTCCGGGGCACTTGTCCAAGCTGTCCGGCACGCCGTCGCCGTCGCTGTCCACGGGACAGCCTGCGGCATCAACCATTACGCCTTTGGGGGTTCCGGGGCACCTGTCCAGCGCGTTGATGACACCGTCGCCGTCGCTGTCAAGGGGCTTGGGCGGGGCGGGCTTATGGCCTCCGACCAGGTAGTTCAAGCCCCCGGTGTAGATCAGGTTGTGGTTGGACTCGTTCACAAAGGTGATGATGTGGCGCACGTCGCCGCGCAGGGCAAGGTTCTTGGTGACGAAGTAGTTCAGGCCGCCGCCGTAGTTGAAGAGGGCGTTGCTCTCTCCGCCCTTTGTGTCCGAGTCAAGGAAGGTCCAGCCGGGGCCCGCCGAGAGAAAGGGTACAAGGTCTTTGTCCGCCCGGAAGTTGTAGAGGGCGTTGAGTCGGGCGACGTAGACTTCGAAATCGTCCAGAGTGCCGAACTCGGACTCGGTGTTGACGTAGTTGTAGGCCAGTTCAGCGGCCCAGTTTTTGGTGAAGTTGTAGCCCAGGCCGACCCCGTAGGTGAGATCGTCCTCGAGTCCCTGGTCGCCGTCGAAGACGTAGCCCCCGATGGTAGGGGCCAGGGTCAGGGAGCCCGCCCGGTTCTCTGCCAGGGCGGTTCCAGCCAGCAGGCCGAAAATCACAAGGACCAGTATTGCCTGTGTCATACGTTTCATGCGTTATCCTCCTGTTGAAAGGTATCCCTGGCCAGCCAGGGGAGTTGGGCAAAAACTAATTAGAGGTTACCAGAATTTTTTTACAGGTCCAGCGGCCGTAAATTTTTTTTCCGCATGCCGGCATTTGTTTCATGGGGAAGCTGGGGCCTGGAAATGATTTCTCACGGCCGGGTCTCAGGATGTCAGGGTGCCGGCGCATATTCTCGAAAAGTGCTCTTTCTTCGATCAAAAAAGTGCCGGATTCGCCTTGGCCATGGGAAAATACGCTATCATGATGAAATCTTAAGATCGTTTCGGGTTCCGGTCCAACGGTCTTGAATTTTTTTGTCGGGGGGCTTCTTTGCGGCTTTTTTTCTCTTTTCTGTTTCTGACCCTGATCCTGATCCTTCCGGCGCCGCCCGCTCGGGCGGCGGAACCGGTCGAGGTGGTGATCCGGGGCGTCGAGGAGGAGATGCTGGACAACGTGCGGGTCGCTCTCGGCTTGCCGCCGGGGCTGGTTCGCGAGGGGACGGTCAACCGGCGCTGGCTGAAGCGGTTCGCCAGGCAGGTCCCGAAGAAGGTCGGGCCGGCCCTGGAGCCTTTTGGATATTTCGCGGCCGATGCGGAGGTCGCCCTCGAGGAGTTGGAGAAGAACCGGTTCCGCCTGACCGTGGAGGTCGATCCCGGGGAACCGGTGCGCGTTCGACTGGTCCGCTTCGAACTGGTGGGCCCTGGGGAGGAGGCCTCTTCCCTGCGGGACATGGTCAAGGATTTCCCCCTTCGAGAGGGGGCGGTGCTGCGGCAGGACCGCTACGAGAAGGCCAAGGGGTCTCTCAAGGCCCGCGCTCTTGACCTGGGCTACCTGGCCGCCGGTTTCCCCACGCATGAAATCCTGGTGCACAGGGGGGAGGGGTGGGCCGACATCGACCTGGTCCTTGAAACGGGTCCCCGCTACTTGTTCGGTCACGCCTTGTTGCTGGGGGCGGAGGACTACCCGAAGGGCTTTCTGCGCCGGTTCCTGGCGTTCAGCCCCGGAGAGGTCTTCTCCCACGCCAGGCTCGGCCAGACCCAGCTGAACTTTCTCGATACGGACCGTTTCAGGGAGGTGCTTATTACCCCCCGCATAGAAGCGGCCGAGGATCAACGCGTTTCGGTCGAGATTCACCTGGCCCCCTCCCCACGCCGTCGCCTGCGCCCGGGAATCGGTTACGGCACCGACACGGGGGCGCGCCTTTCCCTGGAGTACAGGGATCTCAACGTGTTTCACCGCGCCCACCTGCTCGAGGGCGACCTCCTTATGGCCGAGTTGAGGCAGTCCCTGACATCCAGTTACACGATTCCCTGGGGCCGGAACATCCAGACGGCTACCGTCCTTCGCCTCGGCTACAACCGCGAAGACATCGATACTTACGAGACCCAGTCCATTTTCGCCGAAGGGGAGGTCGTCCGGGATTACGGCAAGGGCCGTCGTGGATCGGTCTTTCTGCGCCTGCTGCAGGAGGACTCTACCATTGCCGATGACGACTTCCGGTCCCGTATGGTGATCCCGGGGATTCGCTACTCCCGGCGACGATACCCGGACACGGTGCGCCCGAAGGAAGGTTACCACTTCCGCATCGAAGTGCGGGGTGGCCACCAGAGCCTCGGTTCGGATACCGGCCTGGTCCAGACGCTGGTCTCGGGAAACGCTTTGCTGCCACTGCCCGGACGCCTCTCCCTGTTCGCCCGGATGGACGGCGGACTGACCCTGCAGAACGAGGCTCTGGAAGAGTTTCCCGTGTCTCTGCGTTTCTTCGCCGGGGGGGACCAGAGCGTGCGCGGTTACGCCTACCAGTCCCTGGCGCCGTCGGACTCCGATGGAGAAGTGGTGGGGGGCAAACATGTGCTTGTGGGGAGCCTCGAACTGGAGCGTGCTTTAGGAGAAAACTGGGGGGGCGCCCTTTTTTACGACATTGGTAATGCCTTCGATTCCCTCTCCGAGTACGAACTGGCCCAAGGGGCCGGAATCGGGATCCGGCGCTATACCCCTGTGGGGCCGGTTCGCATCGACCTGGCTCGCCAGGTCGGGCAGAAGGACCCGTCTTACCGGCTGCATTTGAGCGTGGGGTTCGGATGGTGAGGCGCCTGCTCAAATACGGCGGTCTGCTCCTGCTTCTGGGAGTCATCCTGCTGGCGGGGGCGGCGACCTGGGTGCTGGGGACATCGTCGGGAGCCCGCTGGTTGCTGGGTGCGATTTCGGGCCTTGCCCCGGTCGGGGTGGAGGCTCGGCAGGTGGAAGGGAGAATCGCCGGAGATCTTCGCCTGGAGGGATTTGGGGTGAGTTGGCCCGGTGGCGAGGCCTCGGCGTCCGTCCTGCATCTTGCCTGGTTACCCGCCCGGTTGCTGAGGGGTGAACTGGCGGTGACCGAGATCGCCCTTGCCGGAACCGAAGTGCGGCTGGCCCCGGCGCAGCAGGAGAAGGCCGGGGGGGCGCCTGCTGAGCTGAGCTGGCCCCGGTTGCCGGACATGGCCCGGCGTCTGTCGGCATCGATCGAGGCCCTGAAGTTGGAGGGTATGATTCTGCACCCGGCCGAGGGGGAAGCTGTTCGGCTGGAGAGTCTTGAAGCCCGGATGGCTTGGCGCGACGGCGCCTTGAAAGTGGAGGGTCTGCGCCTCGAGACGTCCGGTTTGGAGGCCGAGGGGCGCCTGGAGCTCAATCTGGACGTTCCGGGGGTGGCGGCCCATATCCGTGTCGCACTGGGCGAGGCGGTCGCAGGGCTTGATGTTTTTGCCCTCGATGCCCGTCTCGCAAAGTCCCGGAAGCCGGTTGTCCTGTCGGGCCCCTTGGAGATAACGGTCCACTCCGGCCCTGAGCGGCGCCTGGGGCTGAGGGCTGAGTTGGATCTGGCCGGAACATTCCTGCAATTGCGCGACCTGGTCCTGGAGCGGGCCGGCGGGCCGGACCGGGTCTCCGGCAACGCCGCTCTGGAGTGGCCCGGCGCCGAGCCCCGCTTCTCCGGGAAGCTCGACATCGATCGGCTCGACCTGGCCCCGGAGACTGGCACTGCCACCGACCTTTCCGGCACCCTGCAATTGGGCGGAACTCTCGAGGACTGGACGGGGCGTTTTTCATTGGCCAATGTCGCCGACAACTGGCAGGAGTTGAGCCTGGCGGGGAGCGCCGCGGGGAGCGGGACGGGAATGGTCCTCTCCGGCCTGGAGGGGCGTTGGCTCGGCGGCGAGCTGGCTGGCGAGTTGGAGATCGACTGGAGGGAGGGACTTTTGCTGGGCGGCTCTCTCCAGGGCCGTGCCCTCGACCCGGCAAGGCTTGACTCGCGGTGGCCGGGAAGGGTCAATCTGGATGTCGACGGGACTTTAAAGCGCCTGCCATCGTCGCCGCTTGAGGCCACGGTCCTGGGGCGTTTCCGCGACAGCGTCCTGAACGGTCGGGTCCTCTCCGGGCGCCTGGATGCCCGTCTCCTGGGGGAGGACCTATTCCTGAATGCTCTTGACTTGCACGGCGATGGTTTCGATTTGACCGGCTCCGGCAGCCTGGAAGAGCGCATCGATTTCGAGGCCGATGTCGCTCGCTTCTCTAGCCTCCTTCCGGAGGTCCGAGGACGGCTCCGGGCGCGGGGCTGGCTGCGCTGGCACGAGGGGGAACTGACCGGGGCGGCGACCGGAGATGCTCGGGAGTTCGAGGGCGCCGGGCTCCGGGCGGCGGCCATGAAGCTCGAGGCAGGCAGGGAAAGGGCGGGCGGACCCTTCGCCGTTCAGGTTGCGATCAAGGGACTGGAGAGGGAGGGCTTACGCCTCGATGCCGCAGTTCTGAAGCTCTCCGGAACCTCGACCGCCCATGACCTTGACCTCGATCTTGCCTGGCCGGAAGGGTGGGCGAGGGGGGCGGCGGCGGGCGGCCTCGAGGGGGATTCCTGGGCCGGGACCCTCCATGCTCTGGAGGGACAGGACGGGACTCACGGAGTCTGGACTCTGGCCGGTCCGGTGGAACTGGCCCTGTCACCGGCTGCGATCCGTTTCTCGGCGCTGGAGTTGACCAGCGCGCTTGGCGAGGGCTTTCGCCTGGAGGGGGATCTCGATCTCGATCCTCTGAAGGGATATTTGGGGGGGCATTGGAGCGACCTCTCCCTGGAGCATGCCAACCCCTGGCTTGAGGGAGCGAAGCTCAATGGCCGCGGGGAGGGGGCGGCGACGCTGCGCTGGCTGCCCGGGGGAGAAACGGAGATCGTCGCTCAGGCGCAGTTGACGGGGAAGGTAGCCAGCGCAGGACAAGTGGTGGCTGTGCCCCTGGCTATGGCGAAACTGACCTGGGACGGAGGCGGTCTCGCAGGGGAAATGGAACTCTCCCTGGAAGAGGGCGGAGGCCTTGTGGGGCGAGTGGTTTCGGACCAGAAGCCGGCCTCGGGCGTTCCCGGGCAGGGGGAGTTGGAGGTGGGGTGGGAGGGAATCGACCTGGCCCTGCTTCGGCCCTGGTTGCCGCCGTCTCTGCATCTCGAAGGGCAGTTGAGCGGCGGGGCCGAGGGAGAGTGGCTTCCGGGACTGGCCCTCGATCTGGAGGGGCGCGGCGAGGTCGGCGGCGGTCTTCTTCAATGGAGCGAGGATGACGAAGGGCTGGTCAGCGCCCCCTTGGATGCCGCAGACCTGCACTGGAGCTGGCGAGGTGATGCGCTGACGGGCGAGGTGTCTCTGGCCCTGGCCGATTACGGGGAGGCCCAGGGACGTTTTCGGCTCCCGGTTGTCGCGCGGCTGCCGGTCTCCATCGACGCGCAGGGCGCGGTCCGAGGCGACCTGCGCGCCCGGATTCGTGAACGGGGCCTGCTTGCGGCTCTTCTCCCGGGGTTGGTTCAGGAGAGTCGAGGCGCTCTCGATCTCGAAATCGGGCTGGGCGGCACTTGGCAGACCCCCGAACTGGGCGGCAGGCTGGGCTTGGCCGATGCGGGCGCCTACCTGCCTGCCGCTGGAATTGAGCTGCAAGGGATCGGACTGGAGATGGAGCTTGCGGGGGAAGATATCCGTCTGGAGCGTTTCGAGGTCCGCTCCGGAAAAGGGTTCATTGAGGGCAGCGGCTCGGTCCGCCTGGAGGGCTGGCGCCCGGCCGGATTCCAGGCCCGTCTCGTCGGAAAGGACTTCCGGATCATCAACCTACCGGAGCTTTCGGCCGCGGCCAGCCCCGACCTGACCGTGGAGGCCAGCCCGGAGGCGGTGAAGGTGCGGGGGGCGATCCTCGTGCCTCAACTCCTTCTCTCCGGCAGCCAAGCCCAGCCGACGGTGCGTTCCAGCCCGGATCTGGTCGTTGTGGACGCCGACGTTTCCACCGGAAAGGAGTCGGCGGCAGCCCTCGATCTTCAGGTCGAGGTTGCGCTCGGGGATCATGTTCTTGTCAGGACCGCCGGCGTCGACGCCCGTCTTGGGGGAGGCATTCTCTTGAAGGCCCAGGGGGCCGGGGAGATTACGGGGCAGGGAAAGCTCACGGTGGAGCAGGGCATTTATGCTGCCTACGGCGTGCGCCTCGACATCGAGCGGGGCAACGTCCTCTTCGCCGGCGGACCTGTGGATCGTCCCACTCTCGACGTACTCGCTCTGCGCACTTCGGGGGAGGTCAAGGCCGGGGTGAAAGTCACCGGCACGCCGCGGGCCCCGGTGGTCAAGCTGTACTCCGACCCGGCGATGCCCGACACGGACATCCTCTCCTATGTCGTGTTCGGGCGCCCCTTCAGCAGCGGGAAGGGCCAAACCGACCCGATGATGATGGCGGCCGGACTCCTTCTCAACCAAGGGGAGTCTGCCTCGCTTCAGGATCAGGTCAAGCGAAGGGTGGGGCTGGATGTGATCGAGGTCGAGGCCGGCAACGGTGATGCCGAATCATCGGTGGTCACCATCGGCAAGTATCTGAACCCCGATCTGTATCTCAGCATCGGGCACTCCCTCTTCACCAACGCCAACGAGGTTCGTTTGCGCTACAGCCTCTCCCCCTTTTGGGACCTCGAGTCGAGCTTCGGTTTGGAGAGCGGCGTGGACCTCTTCTACAAGATCGAGTTCGACTGAGGGGGGCGTTGCGATAAGCCCGGATACAAAAAAGAGGCGGGTTGTCCCCGCCTCGCATCATTTGTTTTTTGGCCAGAGGGAACCTCGTGTTTCCCTCTTCCGGAAAAGCGCCGACGGAAGGTTGAACGCACTCAGGCGCTCTTCGCCTCCCGCCTCTCCATTCCCCGGTATTGACTGTTTCTCGTTCTCCGGACAGGGTCCCTGCTAGGGGTGACCCATCCGCTGGAGCGCTGAAACTGTTTGACCTGGTTGGAACTGATAAGGCGTTCTAGCGCCGAGGTCTTCACCAGATCATGCTTTCCGTTGTGATACATGATCCTGATCATCATGGCCGCCTCCGCATCGGTTCTCTGCTCAAGCTGCATAACCTTCTAGTACTAAGAAACCACAAAAGCGAATTTCTGCAACCTCGGAGAGAGCGTATTTTCTCCTGAGGGCATTTAACCGAAGGCGTAAATAGCTATTTTTGTTTTTAGTCTGGTGGAAATCTGCTATAAGATTCTCTGCAGATTGAATCAATCCAAACGAAGGGAGATTGATGTGAGAAATTTGTTCCTGGCATGCCTGACCCTGTCCTTCGCACTGGCCGCCCCCGCCCTGGCCAAAGTGGAAACGGAGGTGGTATCCTCCCTGGAGATCGAGGCTACGCCCCTCGCCGTCGCATCCGCCGCCGACGGGAAGCGCCTCTTCGTCCTTGCCGATTCGGCCGAGATCCTGGTTTTCGACAGTGGCGGCAATCTCACCGACCGGATAGCCGTCGACAAAGGTACCGATGGCCTCCAGATCATGGGACGCGGGGACCAACTGCTCCTTAAAAACTCCGGGAAGAAGATGGTCTCGGTTCTCGATGTCGCTTTCATCCAGGAGATCAATATCGCCGGGGCCCCCATCAAGGGTCCCGCGAATGCCCCGGTGACGATCGTCGTATTCGACGACTTCCAGTGCCCCTATTGTTCCCGGCTGGCCCCGATGCTCAAGGAGGTCTTGGCGGCCTACCCCAAGGAGGTCAAGCTTGCCTACAAGCACTATCCCCTGCGCAACCACCGCTATGCCCGTCCCGCGGCCGCGGCCTCCCTGGCGGCCAATGAGCAGGGGATGTTCTGGGAGTATCACGACCTGCTTTTTGCCAACTACAACCAGCTAAACGAGCTGAAGTTCCTTGAATTTGCTCGGCAGTTGGGCCTGAACATCAAGCGTTTCGAGGAAGACATGAAGAGCCCCGCGTATCAGAACGTCATCAACACGGACACTCGGGACGGCATCGCCGCCGGGGTGCGAGGGACGCCTGCGGTGTTTATCAACGGCCGTCCCCTCAAGGACCGCAGCATCGGGGGCTTTAAGAAAATTATCGACAACGAGCTGGAAAAGGCCGGGAAGTAGGACCTAAAATCTTGACTTTCCCGGTGGGTGATGCTAAATACCGCGACGTTTGCATCACAGCCCGCAACAGCGATTGGAGGAATACCATGGAAAGAACTTTTGCCATTATCAAGCCCGATGCCTTCGCCGCCGGCTACGCCGGTAAGATTCTGTCCCGTATTTACGCGGAAGGCTTCAAGGTCGTCGGCCTGAAGAAACTCTACATGAGCAAGGTCGAAGCCGAGGGCTTCTACTACGTTCATAACGAGCGTCCCTTCTTCGGCGAGCTCACCGACTTCATGAGCAGCGCCCCCTGCCTCGTCATGGTGCTCGAGGCCGAGGGCGCGATCAAGAAATGGCGCGACCTGATGGGGGCCACAAACCCCGCTGAGGCCGCCGAGGGGACCCTGCGCAAGGAGTTCGGGAGTTCCATCGGCGAGAACGCCACCCACGGCTCCGATGCCCCGGAGACCGCCGCCTTCGAGATCCCTTACTTCTTTTCCGGCCTCGAGCTTCTGTAGAGCCACCGGTTCGGGACTCCGGCAACTTTGGCCTTGTGCATCAAAAGCCCTTCGGGTACAATCCGAAGGGCTTTTTTTTATAGTGAATTCAGATGGAAAGAGGACCTCACGGCTTGGAGAACATGCCCCAAAATCAGCGGGTGGACCTCAAGAACCTGACCCTTGAGGAGCTGACCGGCTTCCTCTCGGGGCTGGGCAAGGAGAAGTTTCGGGCCCGCCAGCTGATGCGCTGGATCTACCGGAGGGGAGTGACCTCCTTCGCCGAGATGACCGACCTCTCCAAGGCCTTGCGGGAAGAGTTGGCCGAACGGGCGACCGCCTCCGACTGGACCCCGGAGCGCGTCGAAAAAAGCCGCGACGGCACACGCAAGTACCTCTTCCGGCTTGCTGACGGGCAGACCGTGGAAACGGTGCGCATCCCGATGGAGGGGGAACGGGCCACTCTGTGCGTCTCCACCCAGGTCGGCTGCGCAATGGCCTGCACCTTCTGCCTCACGGGGACATTCGGACTGGTGCGCAATCTGGACCCTGCCGAGATCGGCAACCAGGTCTGCGCCGCGGTCAAAGACGGTCCGGTCAACAACATCGTCCTCATGGGGATGGGCGAGCCCCTTCACAACCTCGAGAATGTCGTCAAGGCCCTTGAGATCCTTTACTGCACCGAGGGTTTCGACTACGGACCGCGCAGGGTCACCCTTTCTACGTCGGGACTGGTCCCGGAGATGCTGGAACTCGGGCGGCGCGTCCGGGTCAACCTGGCCGTCTCCCTCAACGCCACCACCGACGCAGTGCGGGACCAGCTGATGCCGGTCAACCGTCGCTATCCGCTGCGGGAACTGATGAATGCCTGCCGGAAGTATCCCCTGCCGCCGAGCCAGCGCATCACCTTTGAGTACATCCTGATCCGCGGGGTCAACGATTCTCTCGAAGATGCCAGGCGCCTGGTAAAGTTGCTCCACGGCGTGAAGGCCAAGGTCAACCTGATCCCCTTCAACGAGCATGACGGCTCGGCTTTCCGGGCTCCCGGCGCCGAAGCCGTCGAAGCCTTCCAGAGAACCCTGCTCGACCGGGGGATGGTCGCCATCCGGCGGGCCAGCAAGGGACAGGACATCTCCGCAGCCTGCGGTCAGCTCAAGGGCAAGCTGGAAGGAGCCCAGGGCCTGCTGCCTGCCCCGGAACAAAAAACGTAAAGGGGACGAGGACTCGATCGAGGGTTGGCGGTGTTTTTGCAGTTCAAACTCTATGGCCGGACCCGGGTCACCCCTGTTGATTTTGATATTTTTGACTCCCAGAGGAGGAACCACCCATGTCCAAACCGGCCATCGGCGTTATCGGAGGCAGCGGCCTGTACGAAATCGAGGGATTTTCCGAGGTCGAGGAGGTGCGCCTGGAGACACCTTTCGGCGAACCCTCCGACGCCTTCATCACCGGCACCCTCGAAGGGGCCCGGCTGGTCTTTCTGCCCCGGCACGGCCGCGGCCATCGCCTCCTGCCTTCGGAGGTTCCCTACCGGGCCAACATCCACGGCATGAAGCAACTCGGAGTGGAACGGATCATCTCGGTCTCCGCGGTCGGCAGCATGAAGGAGGAGATCGTCCCCGGCCACATCGTCATCCCCGACCAGTTCTTCGACCGAACCCAGGGCAGGCGGGCCTCCACGTTCTTCGGAGAAGGGGCGGTGGGGCACGTGCAGTTCGCCGACCCGGTCTGCGCCGACCTGGCCCAGGTGCTGGTCGATTCGTCCCGGGAGGTGGGAGCCACGGTGCACCAGGGGGGGACCTACATCTGCATCGAGGGGCCCAACTTCTCGACCCGCGCCGAGTCGAACATCTACCGGAGCTGGGGCGTTGACGTGATCGGCATGACCAACATCCCCGAGGCGCGCCTGGCCCGTGAGGCGGAGATCTGTTATGCCACCGTGGCCCTTGCTACCGACTACGACTGCTGGCACCAGGAGCACGACGACGTTTCTGTGGAGGCGGTCCTGGCCATTATCCAGAAGAATGTCGCCACCGCCCGGGGCATCATCAAGGCGGCGGTGAGGCGCATCGGCGCGGAGCGGCCCTGCGGCTGCGGGGAGGCCCTTCAGTACGCCCTCATGACCCACAAGGACCTCATCCCCGCCGCCACCTGGCAGAAGCTGGACCTGCTCATGGGCAAGTACCTGAAGTGATCCCTTCGGGGAAAGCCGTCCAACCAAACTATCGAGGAGGAACAGTGTGAGCATACTTGTCGTCGGGTCCGTGGCCTTCGACTCCGTTGAGACACCCTTCGGCCGGGTCGAGGAAGTACTGGGGGGATCGGGTACCTATTTTGCCACATCGGCCAGCTTTTTCACCGATGTGCAGCTGGTGGCCGTGGTGGGGGAGGACTTTCCGGAGGAGCATCTCGATTTCCTGCGCTCCAGGCGGGTCGACCTGGGCGGGCTGAAGACCGTGCCCGGGCGAACCTTCCGCTGGCGGGGGCGCTACGATTACGATCTGAACGAGGCGCACACCCTGGAGACCCAGCTCAATGTCTTCGAAACCTTTCGTCCCGAACTGCCCCAGGGCTACGAGGACGCCCGCTTTGTCTTTCTGGCCAATATCGATCCCGAGCTGCAGCTGGAGGTCCTGAAGCAGGTGAAGAGGCCGGAACTGGTCGCCTGTGATACGATGAACTTCTGGATAGAGGGCAAACGAGAGGCTCTGTTGAAGACCCTGCGCCATGTCTACATCCTGCTCATCAACGAAGGGGAGGCGAGGCAGCTGGCCGAGGAGCCCAACCTGGTCAAGGCGGCCCGCACCATCCTCGCCATGTGACCCAAAACCCTCGTGGTCAAGAGAGGGGAGTACGGGGTGCTCATGTTTCACGAACACTCGGTCTTCTCCGCTCCGGCCTATCCCCTGGAGGAGGTCTTCGACCCGACGGGTGCGGGGGACACATTCGGCGGCGGATTCACGGGCTACCTCGCCGCCACCGGCAATCTCTCCGAGGCAAGCCTCCGGAAAGCCATCGTGTTCGGCAGCGTGATGGCCTCCTTCAATGTCGAGAATTTCAGCCTCAACCGGATGAAGACTCTCGAATATCCGGAGATCGAGGCCCGCTTCAGAAAGTTCGAACTCCTGACCGAGTTCGAGGGGTTGTCCTAGGTTCAGGGAGAACGGTTATGTTTGTCTGGCAGAAGGAGATGAGGCATCTCGACATCCCCGCCGCAAGGGTTCTGCATCTGCGACGTTCCCTGGGGGATGTCCAGGTGGCCCTGCCCGGGCTGCCCTCCCAGCAGACGACAGCATACCTGGCTGCTTTCTCAGAGAACAAGGGGGTGCGGATTGCCATCGCCCTCTACCTGCATCGCAGCGCGAAGGTCGCCATTTACCTCAACGAAGGGGGAGCCCTCGAAAAAGCTGAGGCCGGGGCAGCCTTGAAAGCGGGCGTGCGCTTCGCCGAGTCCATGGGGTTTATGATGGACGATCTCCACCTGCAGCGGCTGAGCGCCTCTGAGCGGGAAGCTCTGTGGGATGAATTGCCCCTGAGGCGGGAAAAAGGGCAGACGGGCGCTACCTCGCCTCCCGCCCGATCCGGTGAGGACATCGGGGCCCGGCGCAGAAGGTTTTTAAAACATGTGGGACGCTTCATGGCGTCCCAGTGAGGAGGGTCGTGTGGGCAGGACATTCGTAGGCGGGGTGCTGCTCCTTCTGGTCTGCCTGACCGCCGGCTGCGGCGGGGCCAAGAAGGCTCAAAAGAAGGTCAACGATGCCGAGGTCCATTACATCCTCGGGGTCTCCTACCTTCAGGAGGGGAATCCCACTCTGGCTCTGAAGGAGTTCCTTCAGGGCGAGCGGATCGAGCCTGGCGATGCCAAACTGCAGGCCGCCCTCGGACAGGCCTATCACCGGAAGAAGGCCTACGCCGAGGCCGAGACACACTTTCAGCGGGCCCTTCAACTCGCCGGTGACGACCCCCAGATGCAGAACAACCTGGGGGCGCTCTACCTCGATATGGAGCGCTGGGACGATGCCATCGTCGAGTTCCGCCGGGCAGCCGGGAACCTGCTCTTTCTCAGCCCTGAGGTCGCTTATACCGGTGCGGGGTTCGCCCACTTCAACAAGGGGGAATTCCAGGAGGCGGCGACCGCCTATCGGGAGGCCCTCGACCACCGCCCTACCTACCCCCAGGCCCACTTCCGGCTCGTAGAGGCGTATTTCGCCCTCGACCGGGCCGAGGAGGCGGTGGGCGAATTTCTTCAGGCCCTCTACCTCGCCCCCAACTACACCCTGGCCCATTACAAGCTGGGCATAACCTATCTGAAGCTGAACCGGCCGAAGCAGGCCAGGGCTTCTTTCCGCGAGGTGATCCGCCTGGCTCCCGCATCCGAGGCGGGCCGGTCGGCTGCGGACTACCTTAAGATTATCCAGTGATCCCATGACTGCGACTGAAACAGAAAGCATTGGCGCCAGCCTGCGGAGCCGACGCCTGAAACTCGGCCTTTCCCTGGCGGAGGTCGCGGCCCGGACCAGGGTCCGGCAGGGCTTTCTTCAGGCCCTCGAGGAGGAGCGATTCGAGGCATTCTCCGCCGAGGCATACCTGAAGGGGTTTTTGCGCAGTTATGCCGAAGCCCTGGGGATGGACTCTGCCCCTCTGCTGGGTCGTCTCGAGGAGCAGGGGGCCGGCAGCCTGTGGGCAACGCCCAGCCCCGTCCCCCAGCCCCTGTCCCCGGCCCCCCTGCGTTCCCGCAGAGACCGCGGACGAATGGTCCTCCCCCTCCTCGCCGCTGTGCTGCTGGTCCTGGGCGGGGCCGCATGGATGTTTCTTTCCGGAGGGGCGACCGGGCAGGCGACGCCCCAGGTTCCCTCCGCCGCCCGGCTGCCCTCGATGTCCCCCCCTGCCGACGGTTCCGCGGGACCGGCGGAGATTCCGGACGCATCCGGCGGCACCTCTTTGGCGAAGGCCATGCCGGGACCGGTTCGGGTGGGTGAGCCCTCCGCCACGGTCGGCCCCGAAGGGGGCGTGACGGCAGAAGGGGAAGCCGCGCCCCAGGCCCTGCCGTCGATCCCGCCGGAGGGTCAGACCCTGCGCCTGGAGGCGTCCCCCCAAGAGGAAAAGCTATGACTGTTCAGTGCCCGGCATGCGGCGGCCGCTACCGGATCGACCCGACAAAAACCACCAAGGGGGAAGTACGGCTTCGTTGTCCCAAGTGCTCCAATGCCTTCCAGGTCATTCTTCGCAGCCCCGCCCCGGCCCCCCTGCCGGTTCCCGAGGCTGTCGCGCCGCCGGCGGAAAGGCCTCCCGAGAAGAAGGTGCTTGTGGTGGATGACTCCAACTATTTTCGGGAATTGATCATCGATGTGCTTAAACCCCTTCCCCTCTCCCTGCGCACCGCCGCAGACGGGGTCGAGGCGTTGGAGATCATTCGCAAGGGGCGTCCGGACCTGGTCATTCTCGACCTGAATCTGCCTGAGATGAACGGCTACGAGTTGATCCTCCAGGTGCGGGCCGACCCCGCCCTGAATGGAGTCAAGGTGCTGGCCATGAGCGGCGTCTACCGCACCAAGGCCGACACCGTCGATGCCGAAAGGGCCGGCGCCGACGACTTCATTAACAAGTCCTTCAAGCCCGAGCAGCTGCAGGAACGCGTGAAAGGGCTCCTGGGGGGGTGATGGCCGAAGGAGATCTCCTTGGGGCGGCGGCAGAGCTTCGCCGCCTGACCGGAACCGAAACCTTCGAGCTGGCCGTGGTGCTAGGCTCGGGGCTCGGGGACCTTGCGGAGCAGGTGGACGGAGCATTGGCCATCGACTACCCGGCTCTGAAGTGCTTTCCGCCGACAGGGGTGAGCGGTCACGCCGGCCGCCTCGTCGCCGGCACTCTCGAGGGGTTCCGGGTCCTCGTTTTTCAGGGGCGCTACCACCTTTACGAGGGGTATGACGCTCTCCAGGTCACCCTCCCGGTGCGGCTGGCGGGGGCGCTCGGTTGCTCCCGGTTGCTGCTGTCCAATGCCGCCGGCGGCATCAACCCGGATTACCGGCCCGGGGACTTCATGTTCATCGCCGACCATATCAACCTGATGGGGGACAATCCCCTGAGGGGGGCTTTCGGCAATCCCTTTCTCGACCTGACCCACCTTTACAAGAAGGATCTCTACCCGCAACTACTGGCCTTTGCCGGGAAACAGGGCATTCGGCTCCACTCTGGGGTACTCGCCGCCCTGACCGGTCCTTCCTACGAAACACCCGCCGAAATCCGGGCGTTGTCAGTTCTTGGCGCCGACGCCGTCTCCATGTCCACGGTCCCTGAAGCCATTATGGGCAGGCACCTGGGGATGGATGTCGCCGGCCTGTCCCTGATTTCCAATGTGGCTGCGGGGCTTTCCGCCGAGTCCCCGGACCACGGCGAGGTCCTGGCCGCCGGTCGGCAGGGGGCGCTGGCCTTCGGCGACCTTCTGCGCCACCTGCTGCTTCTCTGGCGGGGGGAGTCCGGCTCCGAATCCTGAATCTGCCCTCGCCGACATTTTTCTTCTACAATCCAGCTAATTGGCTGTTATTTATGGGGTTTGGCAGGAGCCCGGGTTGACAGGCCGGAGCGGGATGTTAGACTTCTCCTAAAGAAATGAAGGGGTTTGCATCTTGGGCGAAACAATCAAAAAAATCCTGATCGTCGACGATGAGGAGAATGCCCGCATCGGTTTGAGCAAACTGCTCTCTCAGGAAGGGTACCTCGTCGACAGTGTGGCCAACGGCTTCGAGGCGATGGACTTCATGCGCCAAAACAAGGTCAACCTGGTTATCAGCGACCTGAATATGCCGGAGATGAACGGTCTGACATTTCTTCGGGAATTGAGCCGTCACCACCCGAGTACCCACGTCATCATGATCACCGCCTACGGCGAGGTCGAGTCCTACCTGGAGGCGATGAACCTTGGAGCCTTCGAGTACATCCACAAGCCGGTCAAGCTGGATGAACTCAAGTCTGTCATGAACAAACTCGGCAGCGAGCCCCACTGACCCGGGCCGCCGCAGGAGCCAACCATTTCATCGCGGGGGATGAAACCATGAAAGACTTCCGGACAATCCTGTACGCCACCGACTTCTCGGAGAGTTCCGATTACGCCTTCGAGTCCGCCCTCTCCCTGGCCAAGAAGTTCGGGGCCCGGCTGCTGATCCTGCACGTTATCAACGAGCCCGTCGACCTGAGGGGCTTCTACGTTACCCACATCTCCTTTGAAAAGCTAGAGGAGGAGATCGAGGAGGGGGCTCGCAAATTGATGGAGAAGTTCTGCCGGACCCACATCAAGGATTACGATAATTACGAGACCTTTATCGTCCCCGGTATCCCCTACGACGAAATTATCAAAAATGCGGCGGAGAACTCCGCCGACCTCATCGTCCTCGGTACCCATGGACGAACCGGACTGGACCATGTGCTGTTCGGCAGCACCGCGGAGAAGGTGGTTCGCAAATCTCCCGTTGCCGTCATGACCATACGCATCAACGAATGAGCCCCGGCGAGGGCGACCAAGGCAGGAGTGAAAAGGCAGCGGTGACGCTGCCTTTTCTTATTGGAGCCGCCGCGGGAAGTTGGGATTTCTCCTTGTCAAAGAGGCGGGGGGAAGGGTATTCTACCCTTCGATCGCAATAGAATTCATCCGGAGGTGGGGGCCTTTGACCAGCCGCGAGCTCATATTGGTGGTGGACGACGAGAAGATCATTCTCGAACTCACCTCCATGATATTGAAGGGGAAGGGTTACCAGGTCGCGACCGCGGAATGCGGCGAGGACGGGGTGCGGATCGCCGCGGAAAAAGAGCCGGCCCTGATCCTGCTCGACTTCATGATGCCGGGAATGGATGGCATGACCGCCCTGCGCCAGATCCGGGAGGCGTGCCCCGATACCTCCGTCATCATGTTCACCGGCAAGGGAAGCGAGGAAATCGCCGTTGAACTGATGAAGGCGGGTGCCTCGGACTACATCCTCAAGCCCTTTAACAATCAGGACCTTGTAGAGCGCATCGAGAATGTCCTGCGCATCCGCACCATCGAACTGCACAACCGGGAGTTGCAGCGGGAGCGGGAACGGTTGCGGCGGGAGATCGAGGAGTGGAACCGGGAGCTGGAGCGCCGGGTGGAGGAGAAGAGTCGGGAGTTGGAACGGGCCCATGTCGAGATCGTGCAGGGGTAAAAGCTTGCCGCCCTTGGGCACCTCACCGCGGGCATGGCCCACGAGATCCGCAATCCCTTGAATGCCATCAGCCTGTTCGGGCAAATCCTCCAGTCGGGGATGGACGATCCCGAGAAGGCATCCTACGCCGACAAGATCCTGAGGGAGGTGGACCGCATCGATGGGATTCTGGTCCAGCTCCTGGCGACCTGCAAGCGCCCCCGCTTCGAGCTGCAGCTGGTCTCGGTGCCGGAGATCATCGACCGGGCATTGGAGGGGTTCGTCGATCAGGCCGCGGCCCAGGGGGTGGAGGTGGTCCGGGAGTTCGGGGGGGAGCCTCCCCAGATCCTGGCCGACGCCTCGGAGATCGAGCAGATCTTTACCAACTTGTTTATCAACTCTCTTTACGAGATGGCCGAAGGGGGGAGGCTCGGCATCCGCCTCTGCCACGACGAGAAGACCCTTTCGGTGTCGGTCTCAGACACCGGGAGTGGGATTTCCGAGGAGAACCTGGGGCAGGTCTTCGACCCCTTCTTCACCACCAAGGCCAAGGGGACCGGCTTCGGCCTGTCGGTTGTGCTGCGCATCGTGAAGACCTACAGGGGGCGGATTTCCGTTGAAAGCTCCGAGGGGAAGGGGACGACCTTCCACATCCAGCTGCCCCTCAGCTAGTCGTTCCTGTCCTGTCCCGCCCCCCCCGGTTTGGAGATGCGCCTGTCATGGCCCTGAGATTGCGGGAAGTTTCACTTGGCCTCGAGGAGGAGGAATCACTGCTGCCCGCCAGGGTCGGCGGCGAACTGGGGGTCGAACCGGGTTCCCTGGGGCAGTTTCGGGTTGTCCGGCGCGGCATCGACGCCCGCCGCAAGCCGCGCCTGCGGCAGGTCTACACCGTGGAGTTCACCGCTCCTGACGAGGAGGCCCTGCTGCGCCGCCACAAGGGCAACAAGCGTCTGGAACGAGCGGTTTCGCCCGAGCTTCCCCGCGCCTTTCCTCTCGGCCGGGACCACCGGGTTCTGGTGGTGGGCATGGGGCCGGCAGGGCTGTTCGCCGCCCTGCGCCTCGCCGAGTACGGCCTCTCTGTGACGCTCCTGGAGCGGGGCCGGCCCGTCGAGGCGCGGGTTCGGGACGTGCGGCGCTTCTGGGCCGATGGGATTCTCGACCCCGCCAGCAATGTTCAGTTCGGCGAGGGCGGGGCGGGGACCTTCTCGGACGGCAAACTGACCACCCGCCTGAACCACCCGTGGATCCGCCTGGTGCTGCAGACCCTGGTCGGCTTCGGCGCCCCGGAGGAGATCCTGGTCCAGGCAAAACCCCACGTCGGCACGGATCGTCTGCGCCTGGTTCTGATCAATTTTCGCAAGGCCCTGCTTCGCAAGGGAGTGGACCTGCGCTTTGAGAACCGCCTTTCGGGCCTGGCCACCGATTCCGGGCGAGTGCGGGGGGGGCTGTGCGACGGGGGGGATGCGATCCCCTGCGACAGCCTGGTGCTGGCCCCCGGTCACAGCGCCAGGGACACCTACCGGATGCTCCAGCGAAGCGGCGTCCGGCTGGAGCCCAAGCCCTTCGCCGTCGGGGTGCGGGTGGAACACCCCGCCGCTCTGATCAACCGCGCCCAGTACGGAATCCCCAGCCACCCCCGGCTTCCGGCGGCGGAATACGGACTGACCTTCAACGACCGGGAGACCGGGCGGGGGGTCTACTCCTTCTGCATGTGCCCCGGGGGGGAGGGCATCACCGCCGCCTCGGAGGCGGACGGACTGGTGGTCAACGGGATGAGCTTTCGGCGTCGCGACGGGGACTATTCCAACAGCGCCCTGGTCGTGAGCGTGGGACCGGAGGACTTCCCCGGAGCCGACCCCCTGGACGGGGTTCATTTCCAGCGCCGTTTGGAGCAGGCCGCCTTTCGGGCGGGGGGAGGCGACTTTCGGGCTCCCGCCCAGAACATGCTCTCTTTTTTAGGGCAGGGGGAAGGCCCCGTGGTCTCAACCTGCCGGCCCGGGGTGCGCGAGGCGTCCCTCGAGGAAGTCCTGCCTTCCTTTGTGACCGACGGGCTGCGTCGGGCGCTGCCGGTTTTCGGCCGGCGCCTGCGGGGGTTCGTCACCGGGGAGGCCACCCTTGTCGGGGTGGAGACCCGGACTTCGGCTCCCCTTCGCATCCTCCGGGGGGAGGACGGCCAGTCGGTGTCTCACCCCGGCCTGTTTCCGGCGGGCGAAGGGGCAGGTTACGCCGGGGGAATCATGAGTGCCGCCCTCGATGGCCTGCGGGCGGCGGAATACGTTGCGGAACAAGTCAGACGACAGGAGTCATAGGTGAAAGAGATTTACGTGGAGCAGATCCGGGAAAGGGACTGGGTGGAGAGCCCTTTTTTGGTGCGGGATAAGATTATGGCCATGGCCAAGAACGGCAAGCCCTACATGACCCTCAAGCTCATGGATCGGACCGGCGAGGTCGAAGGGCGGGTCTGGGACCGGGTGGACGAGTTCGCAGACCTCTTCGAGAAGAACGATTTCATCCGGGTCAAGGGCAAGGCCAGCGTCTACCTGGGCAAAATGCAGCTGGTGATCCAGGGGGTGAAGCGACTCGACGAGGAGGAGGCCGACCTGGCCGATTACCTGCCGGTGGCCGGGCGCAGCAGCGAGGAGCTGCTGGCCGACCTGAGGGCCCGTGTGGACAGTCTTCAGGACCCTCACCTTCGGTCTCTCATGGAGGCCTTCCTGGCCGATGCCGTCTTTCTCAAGGGGTACGTCCAGGCCCCGGCGGCCAAGGCGATGCACCATGTCTACCTGGGGGGGCTGCTGGAACATTCCCTGGCGGTGGCGGACCTGGCCGATGACGTGAGCCGACGCTACCCCGGGATCAACCGGGATCTCCTGGTGACCGGGGCCCTGCTCCACGATATCGGCAAGGTGGCGGAGCTGGCCTACCGACGGGCCTTCGACTACACCGACGAGGGCAAACTGCTGGGTCACATCGTGATGGGCGTGGAGATGGTCGAGGAAAAGGTCAGAACCCTTCCCGGCTTTCCCCGGAGGATGGTCACCCTCCTCAAGCACCTTCTGCTGTCCCACCATGGACAGTACGAGTACGGGTCGCCCAAGCGGCCCAAGACCCTGGAGGCGGTGGTCCTCAATTTCCTCGACGATCTCGACTCCAAGATCAACGGCGTGCGCACCCACATGGAAAAGGAGACACTGAACAACGGTTCCTGGACCAGCTATCACCGTCTCTACGACCGCTACTTCTTCAGGGATTCCCCCGAGGGGCAGCCCCCCGAGTCGGCGGCAGAGCCGGTGGTCGATCCCGTGCCGCAACAGCCCGTCATTTCAGCGGCGTCTCCCCAAAGGACCCCGGCCAGGGAGAAGGGCCGGCCGCGGGAGGGGCGCGGGGATCTGAGCTTCACCCTCGCGGACCAGCTCAAGGGCTCGAGTCTCGACCTGTTCGCAGCGAAAGACGACAAGGGGGAGGGCGACAGTGCTGATTGAGACTCTTGCGGTCGGCCCCCTGCAGGTCAACTGTTTCATCGCCGCGTGCCCGGCCACCCGGGAGGCCATGGTCATCGACCCGGGGGACGAAGGGGAAAGAATCATCGAGACGCTTCGCGCCAACAACATCCAGCCGAAGCTGATCGTCAACACCCACGGCCACTTCGACCACATCGGGGGGAACGCCCTGCTGATGGAGAAGACCGGTGCGCAGCTGCTGATCCATGAGGATGATCTTCCCGTACTGCGCCAGGCCGCGACGCATGCGGCCATTTACGGTTTGAAGACGGTCCCGTCTCCCGAACCGACCCGGACCCTTCGGGGCGGGGAGGTCCTGGAGGTCGGGCAGCTGCGCTTCGAGGTCATCCACACCCCCGGCCACTCACCCGGCGGCATCTCTCTCTACGGGGGGGGGCACCTTTTCTCCGGGGATGCCCTGTTTGCCGGCTCCGTCGGTCGGACGGACCTGCCCGGCGGGGATCACGACATGCTGGTCGAGGGAATCCGCAGCCGCCTGCTGGTCCTTCCCGAGGCGACCGTGGTCCACCCGGGGCACGGCCCCGACACCACGGTCGGCCGGGAGAAGAGCGATAACCCCTTCGTCGGGATCGGAGCGGACTGACACCGGACCTTTTCCCTTCATCACGTCTTCCGGGAGGCCTTGCGCCCTTCCGGTATTATGCAAAGGGATGGCGCCATGCTATCAGGAAAAACAATCGTACTCGGTGTCAGCGGGGGGATCGCCGCCTACAAGGCGGTGGAGTTGCTGCGCCTCTTCGTCAAGGCGGGGGCCGACGTCCACGTCGTGATGACGCGAAACGCCCAGGAATTCGTCACTCCCCTGACCTTCCAGACCCTTTCGACCCATCCAGTCCATACCGAGCTCTTCAACCTCTACCAGGAGCGGGAGATCGGTCACATCTCCCTGGCCGACCGGGCCGACCTTTTCGTGGTGGCCCCGGCAACGGCAAACCTCGTCGGCAAGGTCGCCTCGGGGATCGCCGACGATCTCCTCACCACCACGATCATGGCGACCAAGGCGCCGGTGCTCTTCGCGCCGGCCATGAACGTCAACATGTGGGAGAACCCTCTGTACCGGCAGAATCAGGACAAGCTCCAGGATCTCGGATACCATTTTCTCGAGCCGGAGACCGGGCCGCTCGCCTGCGGCTGGGAGGGGAAGGGGAAATTGCCCGACCCGGCGGCCATCCTCGAGGAGACGGTGGCGCTTTTCGCCCCCAAGGATCTGTCCGGGGAGACGATACTGGTCACCGCAGGGCCGACCCGGGAGGAACTCGATCCTGTCCGATACCTGAGCAACTACTCCTCGGGAAAGATGGGCTACGCCATCGCCCGCGCCGCTCGTTCCCGGGGCGCCAGGGTGATCCTGGTCAGCGGTCCCACCGCCTTGGCGCCGCCCTGCGGGGTTGAGGTCCATGGGGTGACCAGCGCGCTTCAGATGCGTAAGGCGGTCGTGGCTCTCGCCGCCGAATCAACAGTGATATTCAAGGCGGCGGCGGTGGCCGACTACCGGCCCGCCACTGTCGCCGCGGAGAAGATCAAGAAGGAGGGCGCCGGCTCGCTGAGCCTGACCCTGGAGAAGAATCCGGACATTCTCGCCGAACTCGGTCGCATGAAGGGGGAGCGGATTCTGGTGGGCTTTGCCGCCGAAACGGCGGACCTGGTGAAAAACGCCCGCAAGAAGCTTCAGGAGAAGAATCTCGATCTCATCGTGGCCAACGACGTGACCCAACCGGGAGCGGGTTTCGACGTGGACACCAATATCGTTCGTCTGCTGTCCCGCGAAGGCTCCGAGGAGGTCCTGCCCCAGTTGCCCAAGGACGAGGTCGCCCACCGGCTCCTCGATCGGATCGTCCGCCTGCGCCGGGGATGATGGAGCGCGTCGCCCGGGCGATTAAACCTCCGAGAGCAGTTCCAGCAGCTGGTCCGGCTGGGTAATGCCCTGTCGGAAGCGGGGCTTGAGCTCGGCCAGGATAGCATTGGCCTCCGCCTCGGGAAGCTTGCCGTCGAGCCATAGCAGGTTGAGGTTCTTGCGGATCATGTGGGCCGCGTTGAGGGCCCGCTCGCCGGTGGGGTCGGACTGCCAGTAGGGACTTTTTTCCATGTGATTGAGGATGTCCATTGCCGCTGTGCGGGCCAGGCCCAGGTACTCGTCCCGGTCCTCCTCATCCAGGGACCACTTGGAGGTCTCGGAGAGGGAGCGCAGCATTTTCTGCCACTGCTGCAGCCGGTTGAGAAGCAGCAGGGAGTTGAAAAGGCGCTTGTTGGTGCTGAAGGAGAAGATGGTATCCGAGAGCACGTTGCGCATCAAGGCGTCGTTGGCCTCGAAGCTCTTGCGGGCGATGGTGCGGGCCAGGGCCCAGGTCTCCGGGGGGACGCCCGCTTCGAAGCGCAATTCCCAGTAGGTGTGCTTGAGCAGCACGGTGTTGAAGGTGCGCACCATTTTGAAGGGGACGAAATAGGAGTGGGCCACGGTGTCGGCGGCGAGGTGGCTCAGGTAGCCGTAGGCGCAGGCCTTCTGGGCGTCGGTTGCGGCGGCGTCGAGGATTTTCCGGCCCATGCGCCAGCCGTGGCAGTGCTTGAGGTAGTGGGTGAACTTCTTGCCGAGGGTGATGTCGGCGCTGATGCAGCCGTACAGGTAGTTGTGGGGGAAGGCCCCGAGCAGGTTCTGCAGGGCCGTCGGCAGAGCGGACAGATTTTCCAGGACGTGGGAGCCGAGCTGCAGGTGGACACCCACCCCCCACGCCCAGGACTCGGCCGGCAGAAGGATCAATGGGATGCATAGCAGGGCAACGAGATAAACCATCGGTTGCGGTGTCTTTCGTTGAATAAAAGGGATCTGTTCAGCTGTCCTTGTGTTCCTTGGGGTATTGTAACCCTTTGAGGGGGGAAAAGACAAAACCCTATGGTGGATCAAGGACAAACTCGAGCCAGGCAGGTCAGTAAAAGCATAATTCACCCCAAATCACGTGTAAAGCGTTATGGCAGATAACCCCATTCAAGAATTGCATGATGTGGCGCGCCAGGTTCGGTGTCTCCTTGCGGACCTCGACACCCTCGGGGTGGACGAGCTGGCCGTCCCCGACCTGCCCCCCCAACTGCCCCCCTGTCCGCCCGATGTGAAGGGCGTGGACATGGGAGGCGACGCCCTGTGCCGCCAGGCGACCCTGGGGGATATCCGCGCCGAGTTGGAGGAGTGCCGGCGCTGCCCCCTGTGCAAGGGACGCAAGAACGTCGTCTTCGGCGCCGGCAACCCCCGCGCCAGGCTGGTTCTCGTGGGCGAGCCCCCGGGCCGCGAGGAGGACGAGACGGGCGGGCCCTTTGCCGGCGAGGCGGGGCGGCTGCTCGACCGGATGCTCTTCGCCATGGGCATGGAACGTTCGGAGGTCTACCTCTGCAACGCGGTGAAATGCCGCCCCTCTGGAGATCGCGAACCCAAAGCCGATGAGATCGCCGCCTGTGAGCCGTACCTTCAGCGGCAGCTGGCCGCCATCGGTCCCCGGCTCATCATCGCCTTCGGGGCCGTCGCCGCCCAGTCCCTGCTGCGCGACCGGTCTCCCCTGGAGCAGCTGCGCGGGCAGTGGCGCGAGTACGGGGGGATTCCCCTCATGCCGACCTACCACCCGGCCTATCTGCTGCGCACTCCCACCGCCAAGCGGGAGGTCTGGGAGGACCTGAAGCAGGTCATGGCGCGACTGCGGAAGGAGCGGGAGCCCGGCCCATGAGGAACGCCGGGGCGGCACTGGCCATCGAGGATGTGCGCAAGGCCCGGTCCGGCAGCGACGGCCAGCCCGTCTCGATCCTCCAGGGGGTGTCGCTGAGTGCCCGCCCCGGGGAACTGACGGCCGTCGTCGGACCCTCAGGCGGCGGCAAAAGCACCCTGATCCGGCTGGTCAACCGCCTTGAGGACCCGGACGGCGGGCGCATTATGCTCGGCGGCGAGGACATCCTCCGGCTCGACCCACTTCAGCTGCGGCGGCGGGTCGGGCTGATGGCGCAGAAGCCCTTCATGTACCCCGAATCGGTCCTGGCCAACCTGCAGCGCTCCTTCCTGTACCAGGGACAGACCCCTCCCCCGGCGGAAGATCTTCGCATCAATCGCGTTCTCGACCTTTGCGGCCTGGAGCCCCCGTTTCTGGGGCGGGAGGCCCGCACCCTCTCCCTCGGCCAGCAGCAGCGGGTGAGCCTGGCCCGTCTCCTGGTCGCCCGGCCCCAGGTGCTGCTGCTGGACGAGCCGACCAGCGCCCTCGACCGGCCCACCGCCGACCGCCTGGCCGACACCCTTCGGGAGGTCTGCCGCGGGGAAAACCTTACCGTCCTCCTGGTGACCCACGATCTGCGCCTGGCTGGGCGGATTGCCGACCGCCTGGCCTACCTGGAGGGCGGGCGGATCCTCGAGGAGGGGCCCGCGGAACAGCTCCTGAACCGCCCAGCGACACAGGAACTCGGGACCTTTCTGGCCCAGCCGGAACGCCTGGAGGAGGTGAGCCGACCATGAGCGGCGAATCGATCGTTCTTCTGGAGTTGACCGACCTGGCCCTGGCCTACGGCCTGATCCTTCTGGCCATAGGCCTCAGCCGCCTGTACCGCCTCGGCTGGGAAGGGCAGATGCTCTGGGCCTCGGTGAGGATGGTCGCCCAGTTGCTGGCGGTGGGCTACGTCCTGCACCTGGTCTTCGCCCTGGACAGCCCGGTGCCGGTACTCCTGATACTGCTGGTCATGGGCGGGTTTTCCGTTCAGGTCCTCGCATCCCGGGTGAAGGACAGGATGCCCGGTTTTTACCGGGTGGTGGGCAGTTCCATCTTTCTCGGCTGCGGGGTGGTGACCTTCCTGTTCTGCGCCTTCATCGTCGGCTACGCCCCCTGGTATGCGCCCCGCTACCTGATTCCCCTCGCGGGGATGATCATCGGCAATTCCATGAACGGAGCGAGCCTCGCCGCCGAGCGCCTGGGCGCCGAGATCCGGGATCGGCGGGAGGAGATCGAGACGTCCCTGTCCCTGGCCGCCAGCGCCCGCCAGGCCGCCCAGCCGGCGCTGCGCAGCGCCTTTCGGGCCGCCCTGATCCCCACCGTCAACACCATGGCCGCCATGGGGATCGTCGCCCTGCCGGGGATGATGACGGGACAGATTCTTTCGGGGACCGCCCCCGCGGTCGCGGTGCGCTACCAGATCGCCATCATGTGCGCCATCACCGGGAGCGTCGCCCTGACCTCCTTTCTCATCCTCCTGCAGGGCTATCGGGGCTATTTCACCTCTGCCCAACAGCTTCGGGAGCCCTGATTCGGGGACTTTCCCGCGCGAGGAGGAAATCAAAAACCAATGTTCAAGCATTTGCCATGCTGAAAATACAGAACAGGATCGGTTTCAAGCTCCTCCTCGCCTTCTCTGTGGTGCTCGTCCTCTGCCTCGTCTTCGTCTCCGCGCTGAACCACTATTTCTGGGTCGGTTTCGGGGATTTCGCCATTTCCGCGAACGAGCAGAAGGTCAAGCAGCAGGCCTACGAATTCCTCGAGGGGATCACCGAGGAGAGGGCCGAGAAGTATGAGGCCGTTTTCCAGCGGATCGCCGCCCATTCGCGCTTTATCGCCCGCCAGGCCGAGCTTCTCTACGCCCGCGCCGGCTCCCCCCCGCAAAGGGCGATCAGGGCGGACGAGTACCTCTCCCTGTATCCCCCCAACGGAATCTTCTACACCGACCCCGGCGAGCCGGTGATGACCTGCTACTGGGGTGGAAAATCGATCCCGCGGCAGGTGGAGGACGAGATCAACATCCTCGCTCCCCTCGCCCCGACCCTGGTCGAGGCCAGGGAAAAGAACCCCGAAGTCGCCGCCAGCCACCTCATCATGACCTCCGGCCTTGGGGTCTACTACCCCAACTTCGAGGGGGTCTATTCTCTGCCCCCCGTCTCCGAACTGGACCTGCGCGACACCAACAACTATGTCATGGCCGACCCGCGGAACAACCCCGGACGGAAGACCCTCTGGGTCCCCGTCTACCAGGACGACGCCGACCATGGCCTGATAACGACCGTCACCACCCCAATCGTCGGCAGGGACGGGGCCTACCTGGGGGCAGCCGGGCTCGACCTTCCGCTGGAGAACATTCTCGAGCAGGTTCTGGGACCGGCCCACCTCCACCCTGACCTGAAGGCCGAGGGCCTCTTCTCCTTCCTCCTGGACGGCCGGGGGAAAATCATTACTTTCCCCCTGGACCTGCTCGGGGACTTCGGCCTCGATCCCAACCTGGAGGCCCTTGAGAACTCCCTCGACCTGCTGGAGACGGGGCTGGCCGACTCCAGCCAGCCCCAGGTGCGGGCCCTGGCGGAGAGAATCCTCGCCGCGCCGGTCCACACCTCCCGGCTTCTCCTCGGGGGGGAGCCCCATGTCGTCTCCTCCCACGCTCTGCACTCCGCGGGGTGGCACCTGGTGACCGCCGTTCCGGAGGCGGTGTTCCTCGCGCCCCTCCTAGATCTCAAGTCCACCCTCTCCCAGCGTGTCGAAACCCTGGTTGGGCTGGTCTACCTCGTTCTTCTCCTCTTCCTCGGGGCAGCCGTTCTGGTCACGGTTCTCTTTTCCCAGCGCGTTTTCCTGAATCCCTTGAAGGAGATCGCCGATGCGGCAGTGAAGATTGGCGAAGGGGACCTCGAGGTGCGCCTGGACAGCGGGCGGAGGGACGAGATCGGCATCCTGGCCCGCTCCTTTGACGAGATGGTCGCTGGGCTCCGCAGGGCCAGGGAGATGGAAGGGGAGTATGCCGTCGCCCTGGAAGATACGGTTGAGGACCAGACCCGGCAGCTCCAGGGACAGAAGGCTGCCCTGGAGCAGACCCTTCAGATCCTCGAGAAGGATGTCCTGAAGAGACAGAAGGCCGAGGAGGAGCTCCAGTACCGCAACGCCCTCCTCGCCACCCAGCAAGAGACATCTCCTGACGGCATCCTGGTGGTCGACCAGGACCGCAGGATCAAGGGGTGGAACCGTAATTTCCTCGACTTGTGGACTGTTCCCGAAGACCTGATGCGATCTAACAGGCACCGGGAGGTGATTGAAATCGCCTGCTCGCAGGTGCGCGACCCGGACGCTTTCAAGGAGCGGATTCAGCACCTGTATGAGCACCTCGACGAGCAGGTTGCCGGCGAGGAAATTCCCTTCCGGTACGGGCGGGTGGTGGAACGCCACAGCAGGGGGCTGGTGGGAGAGGATGGCCGTTTCTGGGGGCGGATCTGGTTCTTCCGCGACGTCACCGAGCGCAAGCGGACTGAGGAGCAGCTCAAGGCGCTGGATCGGATCAAGAGCGAGTTCATCTCCACAGCGGCCCACGAACTGCGGACCCCCCTGACCTCTCTCATGGGTTTTACGGAACTGCTCCTCGACCCCGGGCAGTTCGGCGGGTTCAGCCCGGAGCAGAAAAGGGACTTCCTGGCGGAGATCTATGAAAAGGGAGAGGCCCTGAGGAAAATCACCGACGACCTTCTCGACATCAGCCGGATTGAAGCCGGCAAGCCGATTCCCATGGAGATGGCCCCCTGCGACCTGGCCGGCCTCGTGGAAAAGGTCGCGGGGGATTTTCGCGTGAGCGCATCCCGTCATCCCATCGAGCTGGACCTGGACGAACTGGAGGGCGAGAAGGTCCCGCTGGACCGGGGCAAAATGGTCCAGGTCTTCGAAAACATTCTGAGCAATGCCATAAAATATTCCCCGGAGGGCGGCGCGGTTCGGGTTGTTGGAAAAGGGGTCGAGAACGGGGTGGAAATTGCCGTGGCCGATGATGGCATCGGGATGTCCCCCGAAGAGGTCGGGCGGGTTTTTGACAAGTTCTACCGTGCCGACAGTTCCAATACCGCCATCGGCGGCCTGGGCCTCGGGATGAGCATCGTCAGGCACATCGTTGAACGGCACGGCGGGAAGATCCGGGTGGAGAGCGCACAGGGGCGTGGGACCACGGTCTTTCTGACTCTCCCTAGCGACCGCGGCGCGGCCTGACCCGGTTCTCTGTTTCCGCGGGGCCGGTAGCCCGGATGCCTGTCGATTATTCCGGGACATTTAACAGAACCCTAACAAATTGGGTTTAAAATAAGCGTCTTCGTTAATTTCCCGGAGCAGGGGACCCTATGGGCAAAGAACATATCCTGGTGATCGAAGACGAGGAGGATATCCTCGCTCTGATCCACTACAACCTCGCCCGGGAGGGTTACTCCGTGTCGTCCCGCACATCGGGCGAGGAGGGCCTCTCCACGGCCTGCAGCGAGGAACCCGATCTCGTGGTGCTCGACCTGATGCTGCCCGGCATCGACGGCCACGAGGTCTGTCGCCGCCTGAAAGCCGACCAGAAGACCGCCGGAATCCCCATCGTCATGCTGACGGCCAAGGGCGAGGAGGCGGACGTGGTCGCCGGCCTGGAGCAGGGGGCCGACGACTACGTGACCAAACCCTTCAGCACCAAGGTGTTCCTGGCGCGGGTCCAGGCGGTGTTGCGCCGCCGCGAGCGGGAGCGTGAAGCGGCGGACGAGGCCGGAATCGTCGAGATTCACGGATTGTCGATCCATCCCGGGCGCAACGAGGTGCGGGCCGAGGGGATGCCGGTTGATCTGACCTATACCGAGTTCCGGGTCCTGCTGCTGCTCGCCGGTCGTCCCGGCTGGGTCTTTACCCGCAACCAGATCATGGACGCGGTGCGCGGGGAGGACTACGCCGTGACCGAGCGGGCAGTCGACGTGCAGATCGTCGGCCTGCGCAAGAAGCTCGGCCCCTGCGGAAAGAACATCGAAACCGTCCGCGGGGTCGGCTACCGCTTCAAGGAGTAGCGTCCGACCCCGAGACCCTTTCACCGGAAGGCCCGACTTTTCCATGGCCCGCAAACGTCTCCTCTGGTACCTCTATCCCTCTTACCTGATTATCACCCTCGTGGCCCTGCTGCTGGTCAGCTGGTTCGTCACCAGGGCCCTGCGGGACTTCCATCTCGAGAGGACCGCCGGCGACCTCGAAGCCAGGACTCGCCTGGTCGCTCCCCTGATGGCGGGCCGTTTCGACCCGCTTCAGCGGCCAGCCGTCGATACCCTGTGCAAAAAGCTCGGCGCCGACACCGGGACCCGCCTGACCGTGATCCTGCCGGCCGGGCTGGTGCTGGGCGATTCGGTGGAAGAGCCGGGCCGCATGGACAATCACGCCGACCGGCCCGAAATCGGGGCCGCCCAGGCGGGCAAGGTCGGGTTCTCCCAGCGCTACAGCCACACCCTCAGCAAGGACATGCTCTACGCGGCCCTGCCGGTCTCCGAGGAGGGCCGGCTGGCCGGGTTCGTTCGCGCCGCCCTGCCCATGACCGCCATCGACAGGACCCTGAAAAGGGTCTACCTGAAGATCGTCCTCGGGGGCGTGCTTGTGGCGGTCCTCGCCGCCCTCGTCAGCGTCTTCGTCTCCCGCCGCATCGTGCGCCCCTTCGAGGAGCTGAAGCAGGGGGCCGAGCGCTTCGCCCGGGGGGAGCTGGACCGGCGCCTGGCCGTCTCCGGCCCCGAAGAGATCGGCAGGCTGGGCGAGGCCATGAACCAGATGGCCCTCCAGCTCGACGACCGGATGCGCACCGTGGCCCGGCAGGGCAACGAGCGCGAGGCGATGCTCGCCAGCATGGTCGAAGGGGTCCTCGCGGTCGATGCCGAAGAACGCATCCTGCGCCTCAACGAGGCCGCCGCCCGCCTGCTCGGCGTTTCGGCCGGCGAGGCGGAGGGGCGGGCCCTCCAGGAGGTGGTGCGCAAGGCGGACCTGCAGGCCTTTATCGCCAGGGCCCTGCGGGGGCGCAAGGCCCTGGAAGAAGACATCGTCCTCGGCGCAGGGGAGTACGAGCGCCACCTCCAGGCCCACGGCACCCTGCTGCGCGACCGCCGGGGCAAGGAGATCGGGGTGCTCGTCGTGCTCAACGACATCACCCGCCTGCGCCGCCTGGAAAACCTGCGCCGGGATTTCGTCGGCAACGTCTCCCACGAGCTGAAGACCCCCATCACCGCTATCAAGGGATCGGCCGAAACCCTGCTCGAGGGGGCCCTGGACGAACCGACGGACGCCCGCCGCTTCGTGGAGATCGTCGCCAAGCAGGCCGACCGCCTCAATGCCATCATCGACGACCTGCTCGACCTCTCTCGGGTCGAACAGGGGGCCGAGCACGGCGGAGTTGAACTGGAGGCCGGCGCCGTTCGCCCGGTGCTCGAGGCGGCCATTCAGGCCTGTGCCATGGGGGTTCAGGAGAAGGACCTCCAGGTGACCCTCTTCTGCGCCCCCGATCTTCAGGGGCGGGTCAATCCCCTCCTGCTCGAGCAGGCGGTCCTCAACCTGCTGACCAACGCAGTCAAGCACAGCGAACCGGGGGGGAAGGTGGTGGTGGACGCCTCCCTGCTGGATGGCAAGGTGATGATCAAGGTCCAGGACTGGGGAAGCGGCATCGCCGCCGAGCACCTGCCCCGGCTCTTCGAGCGCTTCTACCGGGTCGACAAGGCCCGCAGCCGCCAGCTCGGAGGAACCGGCCTGGGCCTCTCTATCGTCAAGCACATCGCCCAGGTCCACGGCGGGGAGGTCCTGGTCCACAGCACCCCGGGCGTGGGAAGCGTTTTCACCATCGTCCTGCCCGAGGCCTGAACTGTCATGGAAGAAATCCTGCTCCGTTACCGAACGCTGCTGAGCGACATCGACGCCTGGTTCGGGCGCTGCCAGTCCCGGTACCCGGAGAAAATCGCCTGCGGTCCCGGGTGCTCCGCCTGTTGCCGGGCCCTCTTCGACATCACCCTTCTCGACGCCGCCCTGCTGCAACAGGGCTTTCGACAGCTGGAGGAACGGACCCGGCGGGAGGTCTTGAAGCGGGCGCAGCCGATCCTGGCCCGCCTGCAGGCCCGCTGGCCCGGTTTCGAGCACCCCTACCTGCTCAACGCCCTGCCCGAAGAGGAGTGGGAGGTCCCCGGGGAGGACGAGACGGTCTGCCCCCTGCTCGGCGCCGACGGTCGCTGCCTCGTCTACGCCCATCGTCCCACCACCTGCCGCCTGCACGGCCTGCCCAACATCGACCTCTCCGGCGAGGTCTTCAGCGACGGGTGCTGCACCCGCAACTTCCCCGGTGGGGTTCCCCTTTCCGAAGAGGGGCTGCGCTGGGAATTCCGCCGCGCCTTCGCCGCGGAATACGACCTTCTCGGGGCCTTCACCCGGGAGCTTTTCGGCCGGCCCCTGCTGGAACTCGACACCCTCATCCCCGCCGCCCTCTTTATCGATTTTTCTCGCCTGCCGTCCGCCGACTCTCTTCCCCGCCGGAAAGTCTAGTGTCCCGTGTGAGGGGACCGGCTCCGCAGGTGCCTGTCCCCGGAAGCAGCCTGGTGTTCGGGCGGCAGGGGCAAGGGGGACAGGCAGCTTTGAAAACCCTCAAAGCAGCCAGTCCCCGGTCGTGAACCGCAGGAGGTCACGCAGACACCGATGGAACCCCTTGACAGAAGGGCCGGTGCCGCGCCAGAATCCCTCTTTTAATCCGGCCCGCACATCGGTCGGGAACCGACAGGGGAGAATTCATGAACCTCGACAACCTGGCCTGCATCGACCTCGATCAACCCGCTCTCGAAGGCTTTCGCCAATTCATCAGCGCCTGGCTCTACCGCGGGGAAGACGGCACCTTTCTCGTCGATCCCGGCCCCCTCTCGACCATTCCCCGTCTCGTCGGCGAACTGCGCCGCAGGGGCGTCGAGAGGCTCGACACCATCCTGCTGACCCACATTCACATTGACCACGCCGGGGGAACCGGCGCCCTGTTGAAGGAATTCCCCGAGGCGCGGGTGATCTGCCACCCCGACGGGGTCCGGCACATGGTTTCACCCGAAAAACTCTGGCAGGGCTCGCTCAAGGTGCTCGGGGCGACGGCCGAGGCCTACGGCGAGATCGTCCCGGTGCCGGCGGAGAAGATCGGCTTCGAGGAGGAAATCGGGCCGAGCGGGGTGCGGGCCTATCTCACCCCGGGCCATGCCCAGCACCACGCCTGCTACCAGAAGGGGGACCTCCTCTTCGGCGGCGAGGTGGCAGGTGTTCGCGCTCCCGTGGCCGAGGGCATCTACATGCGGCCGGCCACCCCGCCGCGCTTCATCCTGCCCGTCGCCCTCGACTCCATCGACCGCATGATCGCCCTGCGGCCGCGAGCCCTGGTCATCGCCCACTACGGCCTGGTCGAGCCGGCCCTCGACTACCTGCGAATCGGCCGCCGCCAGCTCCAGCTGTGGGTCAGGGGGGTCGCCGAGACGCGAGGGGAAGAGGGGATCCGGCGGGAGGAGGCGTTCTTCGAATGGCTTCTGGAGTGCGATGAGCACTTCCGCAACATCCGCCAGCTTGCGCCGGACATCTACGCCCGTGAGAGGGTCTTTTTCGGCAACACCTTGCGGGGGATGAGCGAATACGTGGAGAGCCTTTCCGAGGAGGAGAGGGGGGCGCTGCCGGAATTCGGGTAGTCCTCTCTGGCTATGCGACTGAAACCGGCAACATGGAACGGGAACGACGGTTTCTCATCTCAATCTTTCTCTTTGAAGGTTTGCGGCTTGAGCGAACGAATGCGAACGGGCGTGAGGCCGATCTGGATTAATGCCACGTTGCTTCTCCGGCCGCTGGAAAGGCCGAGAACGTAAAAAATATCCCCTTCTTCCATAAGGGTGCAAAGTAGATGGGAATTTTTGGTAGGCCGGGCCGTTTGATCATGTTATCTTAAGGCGATTTCTTTCCAATAGCGATGGATTGAGCACCATGGGCAGTCAAGCCGAGAAGAACATGCAGGACCCTCTCCTGAACGAGTCGTTTTCCGTTCCCGCCGAATGTCCGGTCGGGGAGGGAGGGTGCGACGTTCTCGATGAAATCGCCGAGCTTCAGCGGAAACTCGGCGAGCTGTCCGAACTCGTCCATACCGATCCGCTGACGGGGCTCGCCAACTTCCGTCACTTTATCGATGTCATGGGCTCGGAGATGGAGCGTACCCGCCGCACGTCTCTGCCCACCGCCCTGGTCATGCTCGATCTCGACCATTTTAAAAAAATCAACGATACTTATGGGCACGAGGCCGGCAACGCCGCTCTCGTTCACGTCGCCGGGCTGATCACCAACTCGGCGCGTCAGCTCGATATCCCCTGCCGCTACGGGGGCGAAGAGTTCGCCATCGTCCTGCCCGGTACCGATCTCGCCGGCAGCCTCGTTTTCGCCGAGCGGCTGCGTGCCGCCATCGAGGCGACGCCCCTGCAGGACGACGGCCGGTCGGTCCCTCTAACCGCCAGTTTCGGCATCGAGGTCTACGGCGCCCTGCAGGAAGCGACGATCGAGGAGTTTGTCGAGGCGGCGGACCGCTACCTCTACCAGGCCAAGCGGGAAGGGCGCAACTGCGTCCGTCACCCGCCCTACGGTGCTGTCGGAGAGGTCAGCCCGGAGGAGAAGGAGGGGCTGATGGGGATCTTCGCCGAGAGGCGGGAGGAAGAATGAGTTTTTTCCGGCCGGGGGAGGAAAGTCCTGTCCGGGAACATGGAACGACGAAGGGCGGCCGATTTGGACGCCCTTCTTTTATTTGGTGCGCCAGGCAAGGCGCGTAGCGTCTTCGTAAGCCGACCAATTTTTAAGATGGAGACAGGAAGGGGAACGTCCCTGAAGTTAAATATTTACTTTAAAATATGTCGTATCAATCTGGTTCTTCATCGGTTCAATGCGGAATTTCCAGGGTCTAGCCGCTGGTATCATTCGTGAGGACGGGGGCGCTTTAAGAAAAAACGCCACAATCTTAAAGCTATGGCGCATTTTGCCTCATCCATTGCTTCGTCAAAAATCATGGCTCATGAGCGAAGGCTATAGTACGCATTGTCTTGAAATGACAAAGCAAACTTAGGCTCTTTGAATAAGTTGTTGAAAAATAGATGTGTTCTCCAATCCCCTTTTTGACTTCTTGGGCTTTCCGAAGGCCTAATATCCCCCACCAATCTCAGGATGCCGCGACTCCCCCGCGCTGGTGACGACGATGGCGCTCCGGCCCGCGACCGGGCAGCGGGTTTCGCAGATGCCGCAGCCGATGCACAGCCGGTCGATGACGTAGGGCTGCTTGACCCGGACGCTCTCGCCGCGCTCGTTGAGCACCGTCGCCATGCGGAACTTGATCGCCTTGTCCGGGGTCGGGCAGTGCTCTTCGCAGACGATGCACGGCACCCCTTTGGCGAAGGGGAGGCAGGTGTTTTTGTCGATGATCGCCAGGCCGATGACGGTCTTCTGCTTTTCGGCCAGGGGCAGGGGCCGGATGGCGCCGGTGGTGCAGACCTGGCCGCAGAGGGTGCAGTTGTATTCGCAGTAGCCGACCCGGGCCATCAGGCGGGGGGTGAAGACCCCCTCCATTCCCGCCTCGAGAAAGGCCGGATGAAGAGCGTTGCCGATGCAGACCTGCATGCACTCGGCGCAGCGCACGCAGCGGCCGAGGAACTCGGGCTCGGGCAGGGCGCCGGGCGGGCGGACGAGTTCGGGCGGGGGGACTGCGGCGATGGTGCGGGTTTTCAGGAAGGCCGGCAGCACCGCCCCCGAGACGAGGGCGGCGACGAAGGTGCGCCGGGGCATCCCGGCGAAGGCCGGTTTCGGCGCGGGCCGGTCGAAGCCGAAGGCGATCTTTTCCTGCGGGCAGCGATCGACGCATTCCATGCAGAGGATGCAGGCCTCCGGGGAGATCCGCTTTTCCCCGTCGATGGCGTTCATCCTGCAGATCCGCTCGCAGAGCCGGCAGTCGCCGCACCGGGTGTCGGCGGCCCGGCCGCGCATCAGGGAGAACCAGCTGTTCAGGGCGAGCAGGGCGCCGAGGGGGCAGAGGTTCCGGCAGAAGAAGCGCCGTTCGAGTTTCTCGAGGGCGAAGACCGCCAGGAGCATCGCCAGCGACAGCAGGCTCAGGGTGAAGAGTTTCTGTTTGAAGGGGAGGATCGTCGCCTTGAGCAGGGCGTAGAGCGGTTCGGTGACGGCGTTGACCCAGGCCGGGGCGGACTTGTAGGTGACGGTGAAGAACTCGGTGACCGCCCCGTTCGCGGCGGGATAAACGGAGGTTGCGAATCCCCTCACCAGGATCGAGAAGGGGTCGAAATAGCCGACGACGGGAAGGCCGAAGAAGGCCCCGGTCAGGACGAGGGCGAGCAGGACGTACTTGATCCGCCGCAGGCCCGGCCGCGGCTGATTTGCCCTAGGCCTGATCCAGCGGCGGCAGAAGTCGATCAGGGCTCCCATCGGGCAGAGCCAGCCGCAGAAGGCGCGTCCCAGCAGCAGGGTCAGGGCGACCACGATCAGGGCGGGGAGGAGGATGGCGATGACGGCCTTCGCCGCGAGCATCGCCGCGGCGGCGACGAGGGGGTCGATGCGGAAGAGGATGTTGACCGCGTAGGGGATCTCGTCGGTGCCGTTGTAGTCGGTCTTGATGAAGAGGATGAAGAAGAGGAGCAGGAAGAGGACCTGGCTCAGCCGGCGCCACGTGATCCACGGGGGTTTAGATTTGCCCTTCATAGGGCCGTTTCGTCGATTTTGACCTTGGTCAGGTCGATCTGCCCGAGCCCCATGCCGTGAGCCGCCACCGTCGAGGTGATCGCGTCCGGATTCATCCCGAACAGGGTGGTGGCGTAGGCGTCGGCGGCGACGGGATCGGCCGAGGCGATGAGCATGTCGTTGATCTTGACATCGTTCACATCCCCTCCCTGGGGTCCGTTGCGCAGCAGCAGCCGGGTGGCGTCGATCACCGTCAGCCGGGGCCGGACGACGCTGCCGAGGTCGGCCAGCTTCTGGCCGATGTCCTGGTGAATCTTGCCCCGGTTGCCGCCGATCACTCCCATGGTGTTCTTCAGCCCGAGGGAGAGGGCGCTTAACCCGTGGTGCTTGGCGACCGGCACGTTGATGTAGCAGTCGGCCTCCAGGGCGTCCCCGTAGAACTTCCAGCGGTTGATCGATTTGCCCTTGACGATGTCGACCGGTACGAACTTGCGGCCGTCGATGTATTCGCATCTGACCCGCCCGTCGTCGAGTGCGAGCAGGGCGGGGCGGATGCCGCTCCTCTGGTAGCAGCGGCGCTCTTCGTTGCAGGTGCGGTCGAAGACCTTCACTTCCTTTGCGCCGGCCTCCAGAGAGAGCCGGGCCAGGGCAGCGACGACGAGGGGATGGGTGTTGGCGCCCTGCTCGGGGGTGCGGTCCCAACCGATGTTCGGCTTGATGACCACCGCCTCGCCCGGCTTGACGAACGCCGTGATCCCGCCGAGCGGCTCCAGTACCCGGGCGGTCAGCGCTCCGTAGTCCTTGCCGGTGGCGACCGCCAGGGCGGACTGGGGAGTTGCCGCATTTGCGGTCGGAATCATGAAGCGGGGAACGGCGAGGGAGAGCCCCGCGGTCCAGAGGGCGACCTCCTTGAGGAAACGGCGGCGGTCCATAAAGCCTCCTTTTGGTCATGCCGGGGGGAGGGGACATCGAAACGATTACGGACAAAGTTTCAGTCTACTAGAGTTTGGGCCGATTTGGGTTCGGCTTGCAATGGAGACTGGCGGGGGGGGGCTTTGAGGTGGCGGGATGGTGCGGGTGGGCCCTCGCCGTCGGGGAGGAATGGCATCGTATGCGGTGGAATTGACCCGGCAGGAGGAGGTTGGCCATATCCCCCGACGCGGATATGTTCTGACCATGAAAAATCAGCTTCCTTTTTCATGGCCCTTTCTGACAAACCCGGCAGATGCGGATATTATGGTTGGGGGTTGAAAAGAGGAGATGAAAAGGTTTGTTAAATAAAGAAACCGGGACCATTCAGACCATCGTCATGACCTTTGTGCCCGGCAAGGCAAAGGGCCAGGTGGGGGATGTGGTTCAAGAAACAGATCTCGAACGGGCATTGGGAACGCTGCGTTTTCAAACTCGGAGAAACTCTTATGTCCCAAGGTATAAGCAAGGAGCTCTCTTTTCTTGACCGGTATCTGACCCTGTGGATTTTCGCCGCCATGGCCTGCGGGGTGGGCGCCGGCTACCTCATCCCCGGGGTCGAGGAATTCATCAACGCCTTTCAGGTCGGCACGACGAACATCCCTATCGCCATCGGCTTGATCCTGATGATGTACCCGCCCCTGGCCAAGGTCCGCTACGAGGAACTCGGCGAGGTGTTCCGCAACAGGCGCATCCTGGGGATTTCGCTGGTCCAGAACTGGGTGATCGGGCCGATTCTGATGTTCGTGCTGGCCGTCGCGTTCCTTCACGACTACCCCGAATACATGGTCGGCCTTATCATGATCGGCCTGGCTCGGTGCATCGCCATGGTCATCGTCTGGAACGAACTGGCCAGGGGCGACACCGACTACTGCGCCGGGTTGGTCGCATTCAACAGCGTCTTTCAGGTCCTTTTCTACAGCCTCTACGCCTGGTTCTTCATCACCGTCCTTCCGCCGATGCTGGGCCTGAAAGGGGCGGTGGTCGATGTGACTATCGGGCAGATCGCCAGGAGCGTCTTCATCTACCTGGGCATTCCCTTCATCGCAGGGATTGCCACGCGCTGCTCACTGATCCCCCTGAAGGGGCGCGAATGGTACCAGAATGTCTTTATCCCGCGCATCAGTCCCATTACCCTGGTGGCTCTGCTGTTCACGATCGTTGTTATGTTCAGTCTCAAGGGGAACTTGATCGTCACCATCCCCGGTGATGTGATCCGAATCGCCATCCCCCTGCTGATCTACTTCGCTGTGATGTTTCTGGTCAGTTTCTGGATGGGGGTAAAGGTGGGCGCCGATTATTCCAAGACGTCCACCGTAGCCTTCACTGCCGCCGGAAACAACTTTGAGCTTGCCATTGCTGTCGCTGTCGCTGTCTTCGGGCTTAATTCAGCCATAGCCTTCACAGCTGTCATTGGCCCCCTGGTGGAGGTCCCGGCTTTGATTGGGCTTGTCAATGTCGCATTTTGGCTGAAAAAGCGCTATTTCGGAAGGGATGGGGAGTCACGGATGGAACAAAAGATCGGGTAGAGGCCCTGCTGCCGGAACGGTTATCGGCTTGCGACGATAGACGTTGGGAGCCAGCTTTCGAAAGGCACTCTTTCGATAGGACTGCGGGGTTACTGAATGTAATATGCAGAGCACCCCCCGGCCGCCGGTTTCCTTCGGGCAACCAAGGCTAAAAATGACTCGAATGCGCACTTGAGGTTCACCCTCCCGCCTTCTTCACAGTCCACCCCTCCTTCTTCAGTTCCTCGATCAGCACCTCCGGGTGATCCCCCTGGATTTCGATGACCCCGTCCTTCACCGTGCCGCCGGTGCCGCACCTCTGCTTGAGCCTTTTGGCGAATTCCTTCAACCCGTCACCGGCCAGGGGAACACCGGTGATCAAGGTCACCCCTTTGCCCTTGCGCCCCTTGGTCTGGCGGGCGACACGCACGACGCCGTCGCCGGCGGGGGGCGCCTGTTCCTTGAGGCACCGGCACCGTTTGGCCGGCTGAGCGCAGCCGGGGCACATGCGGCCGTGTTCGGACGAATAGACCGGGCCTTGGTCGCTGACTTTTCGATTTTTCATCTTATTTCCCTTCGCAGGTCGATGCTCCGTTGAATCTCTGCCGCCCATTATCAGGCCTCGTGGCCCTCTTGTCTATCGATTCGGGGGCAACTCATTTTGAGGCAGATCCATCCGGCCTGAATTTTTTCCTTTGCGGCTTTACGGCTTGAACGGGCGAAGGGCCGGGTTTGATCTCAGGCTCCCGTGCTGCCCTGTCCTATGCCAAGCTTCGCAGCACATTGGACCCGGTTCGGACAAAGCGTAGCCGGATTAGAAAGCTCTACCCATTGTCTTGCCCTTCCCGGTTCCCTTGTTAAACTTGCACCGTTCCTTCCCTGACCCTGGGCCCGTTATTCATCTTGTGAAAATTGGGCCGGTCAGTAACGCAAGCCGCTTCGAGCGGCCGAATCGGTCCGGCGACTGGGTGCCGGCGCAAGAAGGAGGAGGCGTAATGAAAAAGCTGGAGATGTGGAGACGTTTGCTGTGCCTTGTGGTCGTTGCGGCACTCGCCCTGGCCACCGGCTGCGACGGTGACGGCGATGGCGGTGGTGACGGCACGAAGAAGATCGAGCAGAATTTCGAGACCAGCCTCCACAACACCCGCCAGGGCAAGGAGACGTGGTTCAACGACCCGGTCGAGGGGTTCGGCAACTTTGTCAACGTGCCGTACGACGATCTTCCCTGCGTCGGTTGTCACGATACCCGCGACCAGGGCAAGAACGACGGCGATCCGGCTCTCGACTCCTTCACCGACACCTGGCCCGGCGCCCCGAGTTGCCAGGACTGCCACGACGGCGAGCCGGAAAAGGGCAACGTGGCCATGCCCGATACCTGCCTTGGTTGTCACGGCCGCCAGGCGACAGAGATCAGCCTCGGCCTGACCGACTATCACATGGACCAACTCGGCTTCGACTGCATGAACTGCCACACCAGCGGCGACGTACACGGTGACGGCAACGCCTATTCCACCATGTTCGAACTCGGCGCCATCGACGCCGCCTGCAGCGATTGCCACGATGCAGGCGAGCTGCAGGGGGTGAACGACTTTCACACTGCCGGTCACATGAACGGCATGGACTGCTCCACCTGCCACATGACGACAGCGGTGGCGTGTTACAACTGTCATTTCGACAACGAGGGGATCGACGACGGCAGCGTTACCCACTCCAAGTTTGCCAGCGCCAAGTTCGGCGGCGCCGGCGAGAAGGCGTGGCGCTTCCTGGTCAACCGCGTTATCGACGGGGCGGGCAACACCAAGATCTACCCCGGCAGCATGCAGTCGCTCATGGCGGACCAGGCGGCCCTCGACGGCCAGGACGACGGAGCGGGGGTCGGCTTTGTGGCCATCGGCCCCTACTACAGCCACTCGATCCAGAAAAACGCGGTGACCTGCGAAGACTGCCACGCCAGCGCGGCGATGCAGCAGTATGTGGACGAGGGGATCATTGACGTGGTGAAGTGGAAGGGCGCAGAGGGCGAAGAGGTTCCCCTGCAACGCGAAGACGAAGGGCTGACCCTCGGCACGGCCTGGCAGCCACCCAAGGGGATCATCCCCGTACCCCCCGACTACGCGCAGGCGCTGAAGTTCGAATTCGTCGACCTGGTCGACCCCGCAGCGCCCCTGACTCCGACCGCTACCTCTTCGAGTCCGAGGGTACTCTTCAAGCGCGGCGCCGACCAGATCCATCTGCTTGACGCTTATGTCAGGCCGCTTACCCAGGCGCAATTGGACAAGCTCGGCTGGTTCAACACCAGCTTGCACGGCACGCGCAACGGCAAGGAGACCTTCTACAACGACGGCCTCGGCGCGACGGATTCCTCCCTGCTGCAGCAGGGCTTCGGGAATTTCGTGACGGTGCCCTATGCCGACCTGCCGTGCATCGATTGCCACAACGGCACCGACGACGGCCCGTGGGACGCCATCACCGGACAAGGGTTCGAGGACGTCTGGCCCGGCAACCCCGTCTGCCGCGACTGCCACGCCACGGAGAACCCTGCGGCCGGGGCCAACGTCCCCAACGACACCTGCAAGGGGTGTCACGGCCGGCTGGGGGCGGAAGCGGCGATCGGCCTGGAGGACGTACACGGCGCTTTCAAATGCACCGACTGCCACCAGCTCAGCGACATCCACGGCGTCACCGGCGTGGAGCCCGCCACCATGTTCGACGAGGGCGCCCTGACCGCCGACTGCCGGGATTGTCACGACATCACGGCCAGCACGACCTTGGAGCATACCGAGCATGCCGGAAACATCACCTGCTCGGCCTGCCACATGGAAAGCGTCGTCACCTGCTACAACTGTCATTTCGACAACGAAGCGATCAACGACGGCACCGTGTTCCACGCTAAGTTCGCCAGCGCCAAGTTCGGCGGTCCGCCCGAATCGGGCAAGTCGTGGCGCTACCTGGTGAACCGCGTTCTCGACGCCGGAGGCACGACGATGGTCTACCCCGGCAGCATGCAGACTCTCGTCGGGGACGTCACCTCCGCCGAATTCCCGGGCGAGGACGACCAGGGGATCACCTTCGTGGCTATCGCGCCGTACTACGCCCACGCCATTACCCGCAGCGATGCCCTGACCTGCCTGGGCTGCCACTGGACCCAGACGGCAACGGATCTGGCTGGGGGCACCCCCTTCCAGGTCGTAGGCTGGGGCGCCGCCGCGGACGCGGAGGTGCCGGCCAGTGAGATGGGGGCGACCTGGCAGCCCCCGCGGGGGGTTATTCCCGTTCCCCCCGACCCCAACGGCCTGCTCCTCTTCGATTTCGTCGACCTGGTCGACCCGGCCGCTGGGCCGGGGAGCGCACGGAAGTTCTTCGAGGCCGGCCCGGACATCTTCCACGTGCTGGATAACTACGTCCTGCCACTCAGCGCCGATCAGATGGAGGTTCTGGGCGTCCGTCCCACGGAGGCGATCGACCACACGGCCTTCGACGGGGAGACCGACTGCAGCCTCTGTCACCCGCTGAACTGATTCTCCCCTAACCGCCCATCTCAAAGGCCCGGCTCTATTGAGCCGGGCCTTTGACCATCAATGGAAGTGCAGGGGGCGATGTCGCCCCTGCAACCGAGCCCTTCTCAACGGACAAGGCCTATGGTTGACGATGAGACAAAGACATATCGGGACTTTCTCAAGGATTCGCTCCGCTTGACCTTGGACTTTTCAGCGACCGATCAGAACCGGGGGATCGGGCCGCCGCCGCTGCAAAAACCGCCCCGGAATGACCAGGATAAAATTCCCTTGCCGGGCAGGGAGGCCTGGGGTTCTTTTGCCGGGACCGACCTGGTGGCGGCGATTGGGAATAGAAAGAGTCACCGCCGCTTCAAGGACGAGCAACTGTCCCTGGCCGAACTGGCCTTTTTGCTCTGGAGCACCCAGGGCATCCGGGAGAGCGTCGGTCCCGGATGCGCCTACCGTGTCGTCCCCTCGGCGGGGTGCCGCCACGCCTTCGAGACCTACCTGGTTGTCTCAAGTGTCGGGGGCCTGGCGCCGGGCGTCTATCGCTACCTTCCGGTGGACCATGCCCTCGTCTTCGAGGGCGGCAGGGTCAACCTCCAGGCCGAGCTGTCCCTGGCCGCACTGAACCAGACATTCGTTGCGGCGGCGCCGGTGGTCTTCGTGTGGGCGACGGTACCCTATCGCATGGAATGGCGTTACGGTCTCGCGGCCCACCGGGTGATCGCCATGGACGCCGGCCACGTCTGCCAGAATCTCTATCTGGCCAGCCAGGCCGTCGGCTGCGGCACCTGCGCCATCGCCGCGTACCACCAGGAGAGAATGGATCGGCTGCTGGGCCTCGACGGCGAAGACGAATTCACCCTCTACATGGCCCCGGTGGGGAAGGTCTAGTGGCCCGGCTATTCGTTCGAAGGCTTGATGTTCTGGTTGAGGCTGAAAAAATTCTCCGGGTCGTACTTCGTCTTGGCCCGGACGAGGCGCTCGTAGTTGGGCCCGTAGGCGGCGGCGATCCGGTCGGTCTCCTCCTAGGTCATGAAGTTCACGTAGACGCCGCCGGCGGCATAGGGGGTGGTCGCCTTGAAGAACTCCCGCGCCCAGGCGATGCACCTCTGGTCGTCGGCCGGATCTTCCCAGCGGCCGTGGACGTTGAGGGCGAATTGGGTGTCCCGGTGGGCGTAGGCGGTGGCCTCGGGGGGCACCCGGCTCGCCTGGCCGCCGAGCAGGCCGATGAAGATCTCGCTCTGGGGCGATGACAGCTTGGCCGCGTACTCGATGACGGTGTCGATGGCCCCGTCGCTGAGCTCGGTGAAGTTGTGGGACTTCCAGTAGTTTCGCGCCCCGGGTGTGAGCAGGGGGTCGAAGGCCTGCTGCCAGGCAGTGTAGGGCTGGACCCCCAGGTGCTCTCCGTAGGGGCGGCCGAAGGCACGGACCGGGTCGAGCCGCTTGCGGGCCTCCTTGGCATCCCCCATGCCGAACAGGGCCAGGGCGACGATGCCCTTGCCATACACCTCCTCGGGAAGGAAGGGGAGGGGGGGCGCTTTGCGCAATACGGCCCAGACGCTTAACTCGTCGGGCAAAGTCTCGACGAATTCGCGGTACCTGTACAGGACCTCCCTGGCCTGCTCGAAAGGATAGACGACGAGTCCGCTGAAAACTTCGGGGCCGACCGGGTGCAGACGGAACTCGAACAGGGTGACGACTCCGAAGTTCCCGCCGCCGCCGCGAATCGCCCAGAATAGCTCAGGGTCCTGATCG
>NZ_PKUB01000031.1 GCF_002868845.1 Desulfuromonas sp. | reverse complement strand
TACGTGGGCACCGCCAGGTGCTTAATGGACAGGGCCGAGCCGAAAGGCCGAATTCGCCAGACGGTTTACTGTGCACTGAGGTTCTACTCTACTAGCCAATGCAATAGTTGGAGGATATCCTTGACTGAAACAGATGAAGGCAAGAATGATAGCTTAAATTCAGAGATTGAACTCTTCGCAGAATCGCTGCCATATTGGGCTAAATATCTGGGTTCAAAATTGCTATCTGGTACAAAGATATCTGACACCGACATAGACATAGCTTACACTTACATTCTTGAAGATGCTGGCTTAAAACAATCAACAGAGAAGCCTGCTATTGTAATAAGCTGCGACAACGCATCATGTGACGATTTTAAAAATGGCCTTCTGCTAACAAGCCTGCAAAACCTTAAAGGCGTAAACGCTCTTGTAGAAAATCAAAAGATAGATTTTTGCCCTCAGGTAACAATTATTTACGGCGTAAATGGTTCGGGCAAAACAGGCTATACTCGCCTATTGAAGAAGGCTTTTCATAGCCGTTCAACAGAAGATATTCTGCCGAACATTCATGTCGCAAGCGGTCATAGTAATGTATCAGCAGAAATCATTTTTACGTCCGATTCTAAACAGTATTCCCTCACATACCCAGACCACAAACAACAAAACGAATTCAGACAATTTTCAATATTCGATAACAAATGCGTTAATGTCCATTTAACCAATAAGAATCAATTCGAGTTCAGGCCGACCGGACTTGATTTTTTTGCAGATTTAATCGAGGCCTTCAAAAAGGTAGAAGAAAAAATAACCGCCGACATTGCCAATAAGAGCGCTACGAAGGATTACCCCTCGTTGTTCGATGGTGAATCAGACATCAAGAATGTACTAAATACCCTTTCCGCAAAAACCCAAATCGATGACCTCAAAAAACTAATCCCGATTACGGGGGGGCTTCGGGGGACACATTACCAATTTTAATCTTAGGAGTTCCTGAGCAGTAGTTCCGTAGCAGACTTGACAAACAGCCATAATTCCGAAAGACATTAGCTAGAAAGGGCCTCCAAAAGAGTGAAAAGGGGCAGATTTATTTTATAGTCCCCTACCCCACTTCCAGATGATTTGATGGTCTCCTGACAGCTCGGGGGCCCATTCAACCAAAAAAGAAGGCCACGCCCGATGGGCGCGGCCTTCGTCATTTTCAATGTCTTCGGGGAACCTAGTTCTCTTCGAGGTCGAGCTTGAAGAAATCGACCGCCTGGGGCCGCTTCTCGTCGAGGGCGTAGCGGGTCGGGGCGGTCCCCGGGGCGAAGACCTCGATACTCGCTTCGAGGTTGTCCTCGGGGGTCAGCAGGCCCGTTTCCGTATCGACGGGGCGGAACTCGATGGCGTCGGGGACGGGGAAATGGATCGGGGGCAGATCCTCGGTCGCCTCTTTCATGAAGGCGACCCAGGCCGGTGCGGCGGCCTTCGAGCCGGTCTCCTTTTTGCCCAGGGGGCGCTCCTGGTCGTAGCCGATCCAGGAGACCGTCGCCAGCTGGGGGACGAAGCCGGCGAACCAGGCGTCCTTGAGGTCGTTGGTGGTTCCCGTCTTGCCCGCCACCGGACGACCGAGGGCCTTGGCCCGCCAGCCGGTGCCGTGGCGGACGACGCTTTCCATGAGATTGGTGACGAGGTAGGCGGTCTCCGGGGAGATGACCCGCTCCGCAGGCAGCTGCACTAGGCGCTGCCCCTCTTCGGGCCCTCCGGGGAAGTCGCCGGGGTCGACCGACTCGAGGACCCGCCCGTCGCGGTCGAGGACCCGGGTGATATAGCTGGGGGTGACCCGGACCCCGCCGTTGGCGAAGACGGCGTAGGCGGTGGCCAGCTCGAGGGGGGTGAGGGCCGAGGAGCCGAGGGCCAGGGTCAGGTCCCGGGCGATGGGAGAGGTGATGCCGAGCTTGCGGGCGTAGTTGGCCGCGTAGCCGACCCCGATGTCTTCGAGGATCTTGATGGTGATGACGTTGTACGATTTGGCGAGGGCCTTGCGCAGGGGGGTGGGGCCGTAGAACTTCTTGCCGTAGTTCTTCGGCTTCCACTCGGTCTCCTCCCCGCTCTCCTTCTTCTCCTTGTAGATCAGGGGGGTGTCGAGGATGATGGTGGCCGGGGTGTACCCCTTGTCGAGGGCGGCGGCGTAGATGATCGGCTTGATCGCCGAGCCGGGAAGACGGCGGGCCTGCAGGACCCGGTTGAACTGGCTCTCGCCGAAATCGTAGCCGCCGACCATGGCCTTGACCTCGCCGGTGCCCGGGGCGAGGGCCACCATGGCCCCCTGAGCCTCGGGGCGCTGCTCCAGGGAGAGGAGGAGGGAGCCGTCCTCCCGCTCCTCCTCGAGCTTGACCAGCAGCACGGAGCCGATCGGCAGTTCGGTCCGGCCGCTTTCGGCCCGGTCCCGAGGGGGCGTTCCCGCCGGGAGGACCGTGATCGGTCCGGCCCAGTGCTTCTTGGACAGGGGGATCTCGCCCCGCAGGGAGCCGACCCGCACCTCGAGGTGCCCCGCGTCGCCGCCGGAGAGGACGCCCTCGATCAGGGTGCCGGGCAGGGAGAGGGCCTTCTCGAGCCGGGCCTGCTGTTTCAGCAGGAAGGGTTCGACCTCCTCCGGAGGCAGGACCCGCTGCGGCCCGCGGTATCCCTGGCGCTTGTCGTGGTTGTGGAGGTTGTCCCGCACCGCGGCCTGGGCCGCCTGCTGCATGGCCAGGTTCATGGTGGTGTGGACCTCGAGGCACCCGGTGTAGAGCTGCTCCTCCCCGTAGGTCGTCTCGAGGTGCCTCCGCACCTGCTCGGTGAAGTAGGCCGCCCCGGCGATGTGGGCGTTGGTCCGGGGGTGGATGGTCAGCTCCTCGGCGAGGGCGGCCTCCGCCTCCTCGGCGGCGAGGTAGCCCTCTTCCAGCATGCGGTCGAGGACGTAGCGCTGGCGGTCCCTGGCCCGCTCGTAGTGGCGGTAGGGGGAGTAGCGGCTGGGGGCCTGGGGAAGGCCGGCGAGCATGGCGCACTCGGCCAGGGAGAGCTCTTCGACGTTCTTGGCGAAGTAGTTCTCCGCCGCGGCCTGGACCCCGTAGGCGCCGTGCCCCAGGTAGATCTGGTTCAGGTAAAGAAAGAGGATCTCCTCTTTGGACAGGCTGCGCTCCATGCGCCGGGCGAGGATCGCCTCCTTGAATTTGCGGGAAAACTTCTTCTCCGGGGTCAGCAGGAGGCTCTTGGCCACCTGCTGGGTGATGGTGCTGCCTCCCTGGACGATGCCGCCGGCCTTCAGGTTCTTGAGGGCGGCGCGCAGGATGGAGATCAGGTCGATGCCCCGGTGTTCGAAGAAATGGGCGTCCTCGGCGGCGACGAAGGCCTGGATGAGCCGCTCCGGCAAGCGGGTGACCGGGACCACGATGCGCCGCTCCCGGGAGAACTCGGCGATCACCGCGCCGTCGCCGCTCAGCACCCGGGTGACGATGGGGGGGCGGTAGTCGGCCAGGGTGTCCACCCGGGGCAGGGTGCTGGCCACGTAGAGATAGACCCCGATGAGGGTCACGACGCCGGCCAGAGCGAGGGCGGCCCCGGCAGCGAGGGCGATGCGCAGGGTTTTGGAAAGAGGCAAAAGCGACATTAAGAGCTCCATCTACTTGAAAAATCTATTTTTACCACATTCCCGAGGGCCCGGGCAATCGTTTTGCCTGCTCCTTGGCCCCCCCTGCCCTCTGTGCTATAGTTGAAAAAACCCCCTCGCCTCCGAAGGGATTGACCTGCATGAAGAAAACCCTGGTTCCCATCGTCCTGATCGCTATTTTCGGCTGGGGCTGCTCCATGTTCGGTTCCTGGAAGGCCATCCCCCCGCCGGGAGGCTGTGACCAGTGTCACACCAAGGTCATCAGCGCCAACTGGCAGATGGCCTACAGGCCGGTGACCCTCAACGACGAGACCGGAAAGAACCCCTGGCAGAAGCCCGAGTCGGTCCTTCCACCCCAGCCCTCTCCCCTGGAGCAGAAAAAGATCACCGAGCAGCGCTGCTTTCGCTGCCACAAGGGGCCCGACAAGGCCCACACCGAGTACAAGGGGAGATACCACCACTAACAAGAGTTTTCAGCCGCCGAGGGACCCCGGAAAAGCGAGGGTCCCTTTCACTTATTCCCCTCGCGGTCGAAATGGGGAGCTGTCATGATTCGTCGCACCAAGATTGTCGCCACCGTCGGCCCGGCCAGCGAGTCGGCGGAGATGCTGCAGGCCCTGATGGAAACCGGGGCGGACGTGTTCCGCCTTAACTTCTCCCACGGCGACCACGCCGGCAAGGCCGAGGTGATCCGCCGCATCCGGGACCTCTCTCGGCGGCGGCACAGGGCGATGGCCATCCTCGGCGACCTGCAGGGCCCGAAAATCCGCACCGGACTCATGCGGGGCGGGTCCCTGGAAATCGTCGCCGGCCGCGAAGTCACCCTCACCGTCCGGGAGGTGGTCGGGGAGGGTGATCTGATCCCCGTGACCTACCGGGAACTGCCCCGGGACGTACAGGAGGGGGACCGCATCCTCCTCGACGACGGCCTGCTGGAGTTGGAGGTCCTCTCCTCTTCGGAGCAGGACGTGCGCTGCCGGGTGCGGGTCGGCGGGACGCTCCGGGACCGAAAGGGGATCAACCTTCCCGGGGTCCGGGTGTCGGTCCCCGCTCTGACCGACAAGGATCGGGAGGACCTCGCCTTCTGCGTCAGCAAGGGCATCGACTATGTGGCCCTCTCCTTCGTCCGGCGCGCCGCCGACGTGCTCGAACTGAAGGACCTCCTTCAGCGGGAGGGCTCCTCGATCAAGGTCATTGCCAAGATAGAGAAGCCCGAGGCGGTGACCGATTTCGAGGCCATCCTCGAGGCATCCGACGGGGTCATGGTGGCCCGGGGGGACCTGGGGGTGGAGATCCGCCCGGAGCGGGTTCCTCTCATCCAGAAGGAGATCATCCGGCGCTGCAACGCGGCCGGCAAGCCGGTGATCACCGCCACCCAGATGCTCGAGAGCATGATTGTCAACCCCCGGCCCACCCGGGCCGAAACTTCGGACGTGGCCAACGCCATTCTCGACGGCACCGACGCGGTCATGCTTTCGGCGGAGACCGCCTCTGGCCGCTACCCCCTGGAGGCCGTCTCCCTGATGGTGCGGGTCGCCAGGGACGTGGAGGGCGATCCCGTTCTCAGGGAGAAGGTCTTCCACCCCCTCGCCGACGTCGGCGGCTACCGGCTCCTGCCCGAGGCCATCGGCCAGGCCGCCTGCCGGGTTGCCGAGAGCGTCGGTGCCGCCGCCATCCTGGCCTTCACCCAGACCGGCAGCACCGCGGCCCTGGTGGCCAAGTACCGTCCCGAAATAACCATCTACGCCGTCACCCCATCCCAGGCGGTGCGCCGCCGCATGGCCCTGTACGCCGGGGTCTGCTCCATCCGGGTCGATATCGAGGGAGACACCGAGGCCCAGATCCGCTCCGTGGAGGAGGCGGTGCTCGCGACCGGAGCGCTGCGGGGCGGCGACGTGGTCGTGATCACCATGGGCAGTCCGGTCTCGGCTCCCGGAACCACCAACCTGCTCAAGGTCCACCGCCTGGGGACGGGATCCTTTTACGAGGTCTTTTGAGCCGGTTTATTGCGCCTTGACGGGTCGAGGGAACTGTCTTATGCTCCCGGTGAACCAGGAGGTGAACCGATGAGCAAAAAGGCTGTTGTTCTCTACAGCGGCGGGCTCGACTCGACGACCTGCATGGCCATCGCGCGGGCCGAAGGCTTCGATCCGTACCCCATGAGTTTCGCCTACGGCCAGCGCCATTCGGTGGAGCTGGAGAAGGCCGCGCAGTACGCCCCCAGGGTCGGCGCCGTGGAACACCAGGTCGTGGAGGTCGATCTGCGCCGCATCGGCGGCAGCGCCCTGACCTCCGACCTCGAGGTTCCCAAGGGGCGCGCCATTGACGAGACCATCCCGGTCACCTACGTCCCCGCCCGCAACACCATCTTCCTTTCCTTCGCCCTCGGCTGGGCCGAGGTGCTCGGCGCCTTCGACATCTATATCGGCGTCAATGCGCTCGACTACTCGGGCTATCCCGACTGTCGCCCCGAGTACATCGCCGCCTTCGAGACGATGGCCAACCTCGCCACCAAGGCCGCCGTCGAGGGCATCGGACGCTACCGCATCCACACCCCGCTCATCGACCTGTCCAAGGCCGAGATCATCCGGCGCGGCCGAGAGCTCGGCGTCGACTACGCCCTGACCCACTCCTGCTACGACCCCACCGCCGACGGGCTGGCCTGCGGGGCCTGCGACTCCTGCCGGCTGCGCCTCAAGGGCTTCGCCGAGGCGGGCGAGAAGGATCCGGTCGCTTACGCATCCGGGTCGAAGCCGGAATAGGGACACGGGTTTTCTCCTGGCCTCCTGTCTCCCGAGTGCTGAATACCCAAGAGGTTTTCCCATGCCCACCATGCCCGACATGCAGAAAGAGCGTGACACCCGCAACATTCCCATCGACAAGGTCGGGGTGAAGGACATCCGCTACCCCATCGTGGTCATGGACAAGAGCAAGGTCCGGCAGCACACCGTGGCCCGCATCAACATGTACGTGGACCTGCCCCACCACTTCAAGGGGACCCACATGAGCCGCTTCATCGAGATCCTCAACCGTTACCGGGGGGAGATCAGCATCGAGAGCCTCGATACCATCCTGCTGGAGATGAAGGAGCGCCTGGAGGCCTCCAGGGCCCACGTGGAGCTGGAATTTCCCTACTTCATCGAGAAGGAGGCGCCGGTTTCCCGGGCCAAGGGGCTCATGGAGTACCAGTGCCAGATGATCGGCGCCATCGGCGAAGAGGCCGATTTCGTCCTCGGAGTCACCGTGCCGGTGACCTCCCTGTGCCCTTGCTCGAGGGAGATCAGCGGGCGCGGGGCCCACAACCAGCGCAGCGCCATCAACGTGCAGATCCGCTACGACGGGCACATCTGGCTCGAGGACCTGATCGAGTGGGTCGAGGCCTGCGGCAGCGCCCCGGTCTACTCGCTGCTCAAGCGCGAGGACGAGAAGGCGGTCACCGAGCAGGCCTATGACAACCCCATGTTCGTCGAGGACATCGTGCGGGCGGTGACCGAACGGCTCCAGGCCGTGGCGGAGATCAGCTGGTTCCGTGTGGAGTGCTAGAACTTCGAGTCGATCCACAATCATTCGGCCTACGCCATGGTGGAGGGCGCATCGCGCTAGGAGGGTGTGGGTAACCCTGTGGAAATTGTGGATAAGGCCCTGGCGGGGCGATCCTTGGGAAAAAAACCGAGCCCATCGGGGCCGGTCCTGGGCATCTTCGCCAAGGAGCCCCTTGCGGGTCGGGTCAAAACCCGGCTCTGCCCTGCCCTGTCCCCCGGCGAGGCGGCGCGCCTCTACCGGGTGTCCCTGGATGAGACGGTCGCCGCGATGTCCGGCCCGGCCTGGACCCCGGTCGTCTTCTTCGAAGGGAGCGAGGATTTTTTCCGCTCCGCCTTCCCCGGACTTTCACTCGTTCCCCAGGGTTCGGGGGACCTGGGGGAGCGCATGGAGAGGGCCCTCGGAGGCCTGCTCGGCGACGGCTGGGAGGCCGCGGCCCTGATCGGAAGCGACAGCCCTGACCTGCCTCCCGCCCTCGTGGAGGAGGCCTTCGAAGCCCTGGCCGGGGCCGACCTGGTCACCGTTCCGTCCCGTGACGGAGGCTACGTGCTGGTGGGGGAGAGTCGCCATCATCCCGGCCTTTTCCGGGAGATTCCCTGGAGCACGGCGGAGGTGCTTCGGGCGACCCGGCGGCGGGCCGGCAGGCTGGGGGCGACCTACCGGGAGGTGGGCGCGTGGGAGGACGTGGACGATCTCGTTTCGCTGCGACGCCTGCTGGAACGCTCTCCCGGCTGCGCCACCGCCCGCTGGGCCCGCTCTTCCCTGGCCGACCGCCTTTAGGGTTCTTTGCCGTTCATGGTGTGCACCGGCACAGCTTCTCCTTTCATTTCGCGCACGATTCTTGCTCCCTGGCCCCGTTCTTCACCTTCGCCGGGAACCTCGCCGCTGACGTGGACGATGCCGGTTCCCGACTCGGGCCCCCTCTCAAGGAGTTGTCGTGACCGAGCTGGAGTACGTGGAGCAGGCCCTGGGGCTTGCCGAGCCGGGCGAGCGGGAGGCGCGCTTCCGGAAGGATCCGCGGCTTCGGGAGATCCTTCCCGAGCTCTACCTGCTCGGGAACGTTCCCCAGCCTCCCGATCACCACCCCGAGGGTGACGCCCTGACCCACACCCTGCTGGCGGTCCGTCTGCTGGAGACGGGATGCGACAGGCGCCTGGCCTGGGGAGCTCTGCTCCACGACGTCGGCAAGGCCTCGACCACCCGCGAGATCGGGGGGCGCCTGCGGGCCTTCGGCCACGACCTCGCCGGAGCGGAGCTGGCGGTCCGGATCCTTCGGCGCCTCGGCATGGAGGAGGGGCCGCGAGACGACGTGGTGTGGCTGGTGCGTCACCACATGTTCGCCCTCTGCTGGCAGCTGGAGCCGGACGCCGAACCTAGCCGCAGGCAGGCGCGCTTCATCGCCGATCCCCGTTTTTCCCTTCTCCTGGACCTGCTGGAGCTCGACGCCCGCGCCTCGGGGGCGAACCCGGGGAAACTGGCTCAGGCCGCCTTCTACCGGCAGGCCCTCGCCCGCCTGTCCCGGGGGCCCCGTTAAGCGCCGTTATAGGATTGACTTTGTCTTCGGGCATGGTCGATAATTCTCTTTTCTTAAAACTCCAACCGCGGGAGGCAGGGTTTTGGATCTGGTACTCAACGCCGGGCCGGTGGTCAAGCTGGTCCTGCTGATTCTTGTCTACTTTTCGGTGGTCTCCTGGGCCATCATCTTTTTCAAGTTTCGGGTCATTCACCGGGCCACCAAGGATTCGGAGCGGTTCCTGGACTTTTTCTGGTCCAAGAAGCGCTTCGACCTCATCGGCCAGGGGCTCAAGGATTACGACCATTCCCCCCTTACCACCCTCTTTCGCGAGGCCTACCAGGAGCTGATCAAGGGCCAGCGCCAGAGACGGGAGCCGCCGGAGGGGTCTTTCGGGTCGGATGCCGACGCCGGAGACATTACCCGCACCCTGCGCCAGGCCGCGGTCAAGAAATCGGAGTTCACCACCGACCTGGGAGGGGTGGAGAACGCCAAGCGGGCCCTGCGCCGCGCCACCACCCAGGAGACCCAGCGCCTGGAGAAGTTTCTCACCTTTCTCGCCACCACCGGCTCCACGGCCCCCTTTATCGGACTGTTCGGCACCGTGTGGGGGATCATGGATTCCTTTCGCGGCATCGGCCAGAGCGGCAGCGCCTCGCTCGCCGTGGTTGCCCCCGGCATCTCCGAGGCCCTGGTGGCCACCGCCATCGGCCTGGTGGCCGCCATCCCGGCGGTGGTCGGTTACAACCACTTCGTCAACAAGGTCAACATCCTGACCGGGGAGATGGACAACTTCTGCCAGGAGTTTCTCAACATCGCCGAGCGCATGGTGCGGGGGGATTAGATGGAAGTGGGCCGAAGGGAAAGCGGCGGTCGCCGCGCCCTGTCCCAGATCAACGTCACGCCCTTTGTCGACGTCATGCTGGTGCTGCTGATCATCTTCATGGTGACCGCGCCGATGCTCGAGCAGGGCCTTGAGGTCAGTCTCCCCGAGGTCGAGCAGGCCCCGTCGCTCGAAAAGGGCAAGGAACCGGTCACGGTGTCGGTGCAGAAAGACGGCGCCATCGCCGTCGGCGGCCACCGGGTCAGTGACCTGAAGAAGCTCGCCCCGGTGCTGCGCCAGGTGCTGAAGGAGCGCAACGAGCAGGGAGTCCTTCTCGAGGCGGACCGCGCCGTTCCCTACGGCAAGGTGGTCCAGGTGATGGCCGTGATCCGGCAGGCCGGGGTGCAGAAGGTGGGCATGCTGACCCAGCAACCCGAGCCCTGAGGCGTTTTCCGTTGGCGAAGAACCGCTTCATACGACGGGGCACCGAAACGCACCCGGAGCCCAAACTGGGGCGGATGCTGATCGTTTCCCTGGTGGTCCACCTCGCGGTGCTCGCGGTCTTTACCGGGGTCTTCGAGCCCCGCCTGGCCAAGCCCCCCAGGGCCTACTACGTCGATCTCGTCAACCTGCCGGTGGCCGACCCCCAGGCCGGCCGCCCCGACGCCCGGCCGAAGGCCGAGAAGCCCCGCAAGGCGCCCGAACCCCCGAAGGCCGAGGTCAAGCCGCCGGAGCCGCCCAAGCCGCCGCCGAAAAAACCCGAGCCGGTCAAGGTGGCCAAGCCCGAGCCGGTCAAGCCGAAGGTCGCCAAGCCGAAGCCGAAACCCGTTCCCAAGGCAAAACCGGCGCCGAAGGCCAAGCCGAAACCGAAGCCCGAGGTCGCCAAGCCGTCCCAGAGCTACGAGGAGGACACCCTGGCGGCGATCAAGAAGATGCAGGCCAAGAAAGAGATCGAGGAGCTGAAGCAGAAGCTCGCGGCCCTCTCCGCCTCCGACACCCGCCAGGCCCCCGCGGTTCCCGACGCGCCGGTGGGGATGCCCGAGGGGAGCGGAACCGAGGCGGGGACTTCCTACGACGCCTGGATCCACGACTACCTGAAGCAGGCCTGGCTCCTCTCCAAGTACCAGGTGCCCAGCCGTGACCTGGAGGCCACCGTGGCCCTCGTCTTCGACCCTCAGGGAAAGCTTCTCGACTACCGCTTCCTGGAGCATTCGGGCGAGGCCCGTTTCGACGATTCGGTCAAAAGGGCGGTTCTCCAGCTCAAGCAACTCCCGAAGGCGCCGGGCCGGCGCCTGGAGCGGGAGGTGGTGTTCAACCTCAAGGAGCTACTCGAGTAGAGCCATGCGTACCTTTCTTTTGTCCCTGATCCTGTTGCTGTTCTGGCTGCCGGGCGCCGCCCTGGGCCAGATCGAGATCCAGGCCCCCGGTCAGCAGGTCATCCCCCTGGCCCTGACCGCTTTCGTTCCCCTTGACGGCAAGGCCCTGCCCGCCGTTGCCGAAGAGGTGAACGCGGTGTTGGCCGACGACCTGGAGTTCTCAGGCCTTTTCAGCCTGCTCGACCCGGACGCCTTTCTCGGCGACGCCCGGCGCCTCGGGCTGGTGAGCATCGACGTCGATTTCGGGCAGTGGCGCCTGTTGGGGGCCCAGTCCCTGATCAAGGGGGCCTATTCGGTGCGCGGTGAAGAACTCGTGCTGGAGGCCCGCCTCTACGACGTGGCCCGGCGCCGGCTCCTGACCGGGCGGCGCTACGTGGGCCAGCTCAAGGACCTGCGGCGCATGGCCCACACCTTCGCCGACCAGGTGCTCGAGAGCCTCACCGGCGAGCCGGGACCCTTCGCCACCCGCATCGCCTATATCTCCGATCGCACCGGGCACAAGGAGCTCTACCTTTCTGAGGTGGACGGCCACAACCCGGTCCGCCTCACAGACCACCGTTCCATCGTCCTCAACCCCGACTTCTCGCCGGTGGGCAAGGAACTGATCTTCACCTCTTACCGGCGGGGTAACCCCGACCTCTTCCGCAAGGAGATCTACAGCGGAAAGGAGGCCCTTCTGTCCCGGCGCAAGGGCCTGAACATCGCCGGCCGCTACCGGCCCGGGGGCCGGGAGATTGCCACGACCCTTTCCAAGGACGGCAACCCGTAGATCTATCTTCTGGAAAAAGACGGCACCCTGGAGAAGCGCCTCACCGACAACTGGGCCATCGACGTGGATTCCAGCTGGAGCCCCGACGGCCGGGAGATCGCTTTCGTCTCCGACCGGCGGGGCAACCCGCACGTTTTCATCCTCGGGGTTCGCAGCGGGGAGGTGCGGCGCCTGACCGCCGCGGGCAAGTACAACGCCACCCCGGCATGGAGCCCCAAGGGCGATCTTATCGCTTTCAGCCGCCAGGAGCAGGGGCGCTTCGAAATCTACACCATCCGCCCCGACGGCAGCGGCGAGCGGCGCCTCACCTTCGGCCCCGGGAGCAAGGAGCACCCCCGCTGGAGTCCCGACGGCCGCTTTCTGGCCTACTCTCTGGACGACGGCGGCAACAAGGCGATTTATCTCATGCGCGACGACGGCAGCGGGGCCCGGCGCATCTCTCCGACAGGGGAAAACAGCCAGCACCCGGCCTGGTCCGGGCCCTGGTAAAGAGCTTGTTTTTTAAAACGCTTCCTGTATAATTGGCCACATTTTCATGACTCCCTGTAATTGCAGTCCCTTTTCTCGAAAGGAGAGGAAAACCAATGAAAGTTCTGCGCTTTTTGCTGATGGTTGCCCTGACCGCTCTGCTGGCGGTCGGTTGTGCCAAGAAACCCGCCCCCACCGCAGCCCTGCCGATGGAAGACGCCCCCGTGGTGACGGAAATGCCTTCCGAGGATGTGCGCGGCATCAGGGACGGGGAACTGGACCAGCAGGCCGTCGAGGATATGACCCCCCCGACCGTGGTCGAGGTTGCCGGACTTGAGCGGATCTATTTTGATTTCGACCAGTACACCCTCTCCGCCGAGGCCCGGGCGACCCTGGCCGCTAACGCCGACTACCTTAAAGCCAATCCCGGCTCGAAGGTGCGCATCGAAGGGCACTGCGACGAGCGCGGCTCCGACGAGTACAACCTCGCCCTGGGAGAGCGGCGCGCCCTGGCCGCAAAGAACTACCTGAATTCCCTGGGCGTCGCGGCCAGCCGCCTCTCCTTCATTTCCTTCGGCGAAGAGGTTCCTCTCGATCCGCGGCGCAGCAGCGAGGCCTGGGCCGCGAATCGTCGGGCCGAGTTCAAGGAAATTCAGTAGCAGCGAATCGATGGCGGGGGCCGCACCAGCAGGTGCGGCCTTTCGTTTTTCTGAAAAGGAAGATCAGCCGTGAAAACCTGGATGAAGGGTATGCTGATCCTGGCCCTGGCCGGATCCCTGAGCGGCTGTGCTACGGCGCAGCGCGCGGATATCCTGGAGCGGGACCTGGAAGAGATGAAGCGGCGCCTGGCCACGACCGAGCGCGGCGTTGTGACCCTGCGCGAGGACCAGGCCGGGGAGCTGAGCTCCCGGCTGGACGTTCTGGCCCGCAGCCAGGCCGACCTGCTGGCGGGACTCGATTCCCTGAGGGTGGAGTCCCAGGCCCAGAGCGGCCGTTTCGAGGATCTTGTTATGGAGGGGAACCGGTTGCGCGAGGAACTGTCCCTGGTGCGCAACGACCTGAACCTGAAGGTGACCGCCCTGGAGGATCGGCTGGTCAAGCTTCAGTCCCAGAAGGAGGTCCCGGTCGCCCCCCCCTCCGCGCCGCAAACCCCCGAGGTCCTGTACGAAAGCGCCTTGGAGCAGATTCAGAAAAAGCGGAACTACGGCCGCGGCAGAGAGCTCCTGAATGAGTTCCTGAAAAGCTATCCCGAAAACGAGCTGGCGGTGAACGCCATGTACTGGGTCGGCGAAGCCTACTACGGCGAGAAGAAGTACGAGAACGCCATTCTGCAGTTCCAGGACGTTATTCAGAAATACGGGGCCCACCCCAAGGCCGCATCCGCCCTCCTCAAGCAGGGGTTGGCCTTTCACGCCCTGGGCGATGTGAAAAACGCCAGGGTGATCCTGCACAAGGTGGTTCAGACCTACCCCCAGTCTCCCGAGGCGCAGAAGGCCAAGAAACGTCTGGCCGACTGGAAATAACCAGCGTTGTCTGGCCGTTCGTGGAAACGCCAAGGGGCGGCCGAGAGGCCGCCCCTTTTTTTGATTCAAAAAAAGCGAGGCCCCGTCTTTTCCTGTGATTTTCGAACTTGAGCGAGCGAAGCGAAGGGGCGAGTGGCCGGTTTTGCTTTGAATCGATCGGGGTGCTCCGGCCGGCGGGAAGGGACAGCCGGTCAGGCATTCAGGCGGCGAAAGGCGGAGAGGGCGTCGTTCTGGCTGAGGATGCCGAGCAGCCTCTTCGGTTCATCGGGGTCGACCACGGGAAAGAAACTGATGTCGCGGTGTTTCTGCATTGTCTGCAGGGCTTCGCGCAGGGGCATGTCCGGGGCCACCGTGGCGAGGGCGCTGGTTGCCAGGTCTTCGGCCACGACAAGGGCGACCAGGGTCGGCTCGAAGAGCAGGTTGCGGATCTCGGTGTAGTCGATCATGCCGACGAAGTTTTCGGATCTGTCCACCACCGGGAAGCGGTAGTAACGGCTGTGGGAGATGAGGTGCAACAACTCGTTGAAGGGGGTGTCGTTGCGGATGGTCTCCACGTTCTGGCGCATGAGGTGACGGACCAGGATGTCTCCCGGATCCCGCAACCGGTGCCCGGCGGGGATCCCCAGGGAGGAGCGGAAGTGCTGGACGACGCTGTGAAGCCCCTCCATGGCGCCCTGGGGGGTTCTTTTCTGGAGCAGGGAGAGGATCGGTACCTCACCGGCCCGAACCAGGCCGTGGCGGACGGCGAGGGGGCCGATCAGTTCGAAGACCACCACCGATCCGAGAATGACCGTTTCGAGCAGTTTGCCCCCCTCGGGCCAGCTCCGGGCCAGGGTGCCCGCCAGGCCGATGGCCATCCCCGCCTGGGCGAGCAGGGCGATTCCGACGAAGTCCCGCTCCCGTTGCCCGAACCTGCCCATGCGGGCGCCGGCCAGCGCCCCGAGCCACTTGCCGGCGGTGCGGGCGACCACGTAGGCGACGCCGAGGACGCCGATATGGCTCAGGGTTTCGATGTGCAGGTGCGCCCCGGCGAGGACGAAAAAGGCGACGTACAGAATGTAGTCAACCTGGCGCAGGGACTGGGTCAGCAGGTGCCAGCGGGGCGAGGCGTTGGCCAGGGAGATGCCGAGGGCCATGCTGGCCAGCATGGGGTCCAGGTGCAGGACCCTGCACAGGCCGACGGTGGAGGCCACCCCGCCGATGAGCAGGATCTTGTGTTCGCTTGGCAGTTCAAGGCGCTGCCCCCAGATGGAGAGGCCGAAGCCGAGGACCGCGCCGAGCACGATCGGCCCGGCCATGTGCAGCAGGAGCAGGCCCAGGGTCTCCTCCGGCCGGATCAGGAAGTGGGCGATGACCGCGAAGCCGAGGGCCGACACCAGGTTGTTGAATCCGACCAGGGTCAGGACGGTCCCCGTCACCGGTCCCTCCGCCTCGTACTCCCGGATGACCATGAGGGTGGCCGCGGGGGCGGTGGCGATGCTGATGATCCCGAGGAACAGGGCGAAGGCCAGGGAGGTCTGAAAGAGGTCCATCTCTCCGACCGTCTTTTGCACCAGGAACAGGTTGAGCAGGAAGGTCGAGCCGGACACCAGGGCGAAGGTCAGGCCGATCTCGCTGAATGAGAAGAGGGTGATGCGGTTGCCCCAGCGGCGCAGGTGCTCGAGCTTGAAGAGCCCGCCGATGTTGAGCAGGATGAGGGCGAGGGCGAGGTCGTAGAGGAGGTTGAGGCCGTGCAGGGCCTCGGTCGTCAGCAGGGGCGGCAGCCCCACGAGACCAGTGAAAGAGGGACCGCAGAACAGGCCGACCAGGAGGTAGCCGGTGACCCGGGGAATGCGGCAGGCCACGGCCAGGCGGCCGCCGGCCAGGGCTCCGAAGAGGATGATCGCGAGGGCTGTCAGGATCGGGACATCGTGCATCGGCGACTCACCCCGGCGGAAATCGAGTTCGGGTGGAGGCCCCTCGGCCGAACGGGGCGGAAGAAGGATCGATTAGAAGCATTAAAGCGGAAACCGGGCTCGATTGCAACCGGATATCCCCGTTCTCGTTGCCGTGGTCCCTGTTGACAGGCGCGGGGGGGGTGGTAGCGTGAAGGAAAGGGATCGCGTCGCTTTTCAACCGAGAGGAGATCGATCATGCTGCGCAGGTTTCTCTCTACCGACAACGATATGTCCAGCCTGGTCCTTCGGGTGATGCTGGGGGGGGTATTCCTTCCCCACGGGATGCAGAAGGTCTTCGGCTGGTTCGGCGGCCACGGCCTGGCCGGGACCCTGCATCATTTCACCGAAAACATGGGCATCCCCTTCGTGCTGGCCCTGCTGGTCATCGCCGCCGAGTCCCTGGGGGCTCTCGGCCTGATCGCCGGCCTGCTCACCCGTCTGGCCGCTTTCGGTCTTGGCTGCGTCATGCTGGGGGCGATATTCATGGTGCATCTGCCCCACGGGTTTTTCATGAACTGGTTTGGCCGGCAACAGGGAGAGGGGTTCGAATACCACCTCCTGGCCGTCGCCATCGCCGTCGCCCTGGTCATCAAGGGGGGAGGCGCCCTGTCTCTCGACCGGTCCCTGGCCAGTAAGCTCGAGTAGCGCCCGCCCCCCCCTTCCCTTTTCGCCGCCGCGGTATCGTTCCGCCGAATCCCTGAATCCACTCGGAGGAAGGGCGCCGCCCTTTCCCGTTCGTTGCAAAAGAGGGCACAGGAGTCAGGGTTTTAGCTAAATAGCGGTGATGCAACACGCCCTCCCCCGGCCTTTTCGTGCCGCCCCCAAACCGGTTGTCTTTCCAAATTCGTTGTGATATCAAAGAACTCTTGTAAAGGGCCCGAGGGATCGTGCCGGCATGGCATGCGCTTTGCATTAATGAGAGGGTGGCGGCAAGCAAAAAAAATCCCACCCGCCAGGAGTGCGAACGATTATGAGTTTTACCGAAATCGGGAAAATCCCGACCCCGGAGCGTATCAGCCGCCGGAAGTTCCTTCGGCTGGGCATGATGACCGCCGCGGGGCTTGCGCTTCCCCTTCCCGCACTGGCCCGGTTCCCCGGGCCCGTGGTCGTTGAGAAAACCCTTTCCCTGTACAACACCCACACCGGCGAGACCCTGAACAGTGCGGTCTACTGGGCCGAGGGGCGCTACCTTCCGGAGGCCCTGACCAGTATCAGCCATCTCCTGCGCGACCACCGGGCCAACGAAGCCACGGCGATGGACCCCCAGCTTTTCGACCTGCTCTACGCCCTGTCCCGTCAGATGGAGACCAGCGAGCCCTTCCACGTCATTTCCGGGTTCCGCTCCCCGGTGACCAATGACCAGCTGCGCAGGCAGGGGGGGGGAGGCGTGGCCAAGTACAGTCTGCACATGGACGGCAAGGCCGTCGACCTTCGCCTGCCGGGCCGCAACCTGGCCGCCCTGCGCCGGGCCGCGATGAGCCTGAACGGAGGCGGGGTCGGCTACTATCCCCGGTACCAGTTTGTCCACGTGGACACCGGGCGGGTCCGCACCTGGTAAGAGGGGGCGGCCGGACGAGGAGAGAGAGTTCCCACAGGGGGCCGGGCTGCAACGCCCGGCCCTTTGCTTTGTGCCGAAGGGGCACTGCCGGTGAGGGTTTTCGGCCCGTTCTGGAGCGGATGACCCCTGGTTTTGAGGACGGTTTTGTTTCAATCTTGAGAAAGGGGGTGTTGAATTACTACATAGGCATGATATAAATAAAAACTAATCTCATGCACCCTTCTATCGAAAGGAGTGGAATGACGATGCGGGTCAATTTATCTCTCGAAGAGGTCTACGGTCGCCGCCCCCAGGAGGTCGAAAAGCTCCTTTGCCGCCTGGGGATCGATCTGGTTCGCCCCTACCGCGCCAACATCACCTTCAGCGGCATCTGCATAGAACAGGAGGACGCGCCGGTTCCGGCGGTTTGCTGAGGCTGCGTCTTTCCCCGTTTTTCGATCCCCCCCAGAGACTCCCGTCGCCCTCTCCCGGCGCTCCCGGCGGGAGACAGGGCTCCCCTGCCCTTTTTTACCGCTTTCTTACCAAAATGCCCCCTGCCGCCGGAGGGTTTGCCTTTGCGCCTGTCCGCGTCTTTTTCACGTCCCTTCGGAGTCGGCGAAGAGGCAGGGAGGGGTTTTCTTGCGGCTGTTGAATGGGAAAGAGGGCCCGCAGGGTTATTCGGGGCGGGTTTCGAGCGGGGAAGAGGCTGGCGCGTCAGAGCCAGAGGTCGGGCTGGGCGGTTGTGGTCTCCTGCTCCTTGATCTTCGATTCCCAGAACTGACGGTCCCGCTTCACCAGGCCGCCGATCCGTTCGCGGTGGATCTTGCGGGCGTAGACCGAAAAATCGCTGGCGGAGTAGTGGATCACCCGGCCGCTGTTTCCGCCGAGGTCGGCGGCGACCAGGGGGATGCCTTCGTTGTCGAGGAACTCGTGGATAAAGCGGCCATTCACCTCGCCGACGCAGCAGAAATTGTCCGCCTGGCGGGCGACGTGGAGCAGGGAGCCGCCGCCGAAGGCCTTGGCCTTCAGGTTCTCGCGCCGGGCCCCGAGCTTGATCATTTCGTTGATCAATAGTTCCATGGCGTGGGTGCCGTAGCGCCCTGCCTCGGAAATGGTGATCGGCATGTTGCGGGCGTACCTGCGGTTGCTGAGCAGGAAATGGTTAATTCCCACGATCTTTTTCTGCGGATCGTACAGGCAGGCGGAGACGCACGACCCCAGCAGGGTGGAGATGACCACCTCCTGGTCGGAGACGTAGTACTCCCCCGGTTCGATGATGATGCGTTTGAAACGGCCCCGTTCTTCGACCCGCATAAAGATCTTCTCCCTTTGGATGCCCGGGGAATGTAGCATGGCGGCAGAAAAATTCAATTGTTAAATGGGCCGCTGGTGCCGTCTTTTCAAACGAAGCACGCCGGGCCGGTGCAGCTTTGGGTAAACAAAAAGGGCAAGACGTCCGAAGAGAGACCCAGCTCCCTGCGCGGTGTCGTTTCTGCGCTATTGGGAGGGACGGGGACCGGTCAACGAAGAGGTGCAAAGGGTTACATGGCGGGCAATCTGAAAACCAGAGCCGACAAGGTCGCTGCGCCCCGGCGGGGCAAGCGGTCGGCGACAGAGAAGGGGTGGCTTCCGGTGGCCCTCAAGTCCCTGCACCCGGAGAGGTACGCTCCCTGCGACCTGTACCGCAGGCTCGGCGTCGGCCAGCACGTCCTCTTTGCCCGCAGGGGCCTCTCTTTCAGCCGCACCGACCGGCAGAAGCTTTTCGCCCATGGGGTGTCCCACCTCTTCATCCGGCAGGCCGATGCCGCCCGCTATTTTCGCTACGTGCGGGAGATCCTTAGTTCTGTCGTCCGCGACCCCGCCACCAGCCCTGAGAACAAGGCGGCCACCGTTCACGCCGCCTGTCAGGATATCATGCGCCAGGTTTTCGAGGAGCCCCGGGCGGTCTTCGTCAGCCAGGCCCACGAGGTCATCGCACCGACCCTCGATCTGATCACCGCCGACGACAAGGCGACCCGCTGCCTCGTCCGGCTGACCGCCTACGACCATTCCACCTATACCCACTCGGCCAACGTCGGTATTTTCGCGGCGGCCCTCAGCCGGATTATCTTCGGGAAGAAAGCCGACCGCGACCTGGAGCGAATCGGGCCCGGATTCTTCCTTCACGACCTGGGCAAGTGCCGGATCCCCCTCGAGATTCTCAACAAGCCGGGCCCCCTCGACCCCGGCGAGTGGGAGGTGGTCAAACGCCATCCCGGCGACGGGGTGAAGATTCTCGAGGAAAGCGGCTTCCTGACGGACGAGGCCCGCATCATCGCCCTCCAGCACCATGAAAAGGACGACGGCAGCGGTTATCCCCATGGGCTCAAAGGCGGCGACATCCATCCCCTTGCGCGCATCTGCCGACTGGCCGACGTCTACGAGGCTCTCACCTCCAAGCGCCCCTACCACCAGCGGCGCTCGACCTACGAGGCGCTGAAGTTGATGAAGGAGACGATCCTGGTCGACATGGATCGGGAGTTTTTCGATCATTTCGTCAGGCTCTTCAGATCCTGACGGTCGATGGACATCCTATCCTCTGGCAAAGAACCGAGGTGGGGGCCGTTCTTTGGCTGAAGGAGGCGATATTTCTATCGGGGCCGGCAGGCCCGAAAGGAGCCTTCGTAGCGCCTGGCGCCCGTTCTCTTCGCTCCTCGTGCCTCCTGCCAGAAGGATCTCCCGCGGAGGGGGGGCGGGGCGATCCGGTTCGTCGGGAGAGGGTTCTCGCACGGAACGAGTCTTGCACCTGATGGGGGTGCCCGGGCATTTCGCCGCCTAGCCTCAGCCTCCGGCCAAGCCGACATCGATCGTACGTCATGAAGCGACTGCTGCCCCTCCTCTTCATTGTGTTCTTCGTTCAGTTCTCCCTGCCGGCCCATGCGGCTCAGGCAGTCAGGGTCGGGGTGTACCAGAACCTGCCCATGGTCGCCTTCGACGAGGCGGGCGGGGCCCGGGGTATTTTCCCCGAACTGATGGAGGAGATCGCCCGGCTGGAGGGATGGGAGCTCGAATACGTTCCCGGGACCTGGTACGAGTGCCTGCAGAGGGCCGCTCGCGGCGAGATCGACGTCATCAGCTCTATCGCCCTGACCGAGGAGCGCCGCGGCCGCTTCGACTTCTCCGGGGAAACCGTCCTGTCCAACTGGGGGCAGGTTTACAGGAACCCCTCGGCCGACATCCGGTCCATTCTCGACCTGGACGGAAAAACCGTCGCGGTGATGAAGGAGAGCGTCTTTTTCGTCGGGGAGAGCGGACTGCGGCACCTGGCCGAGCGATTCGAGATTTCCGTCGATTTTCTCGAACGGGACGACTACCGGGGCGTTTTTGAGGACGTCGCGAGCGGCCGGGCCGACGCCGGCCTGGTGAACCGCTTCTTCGGCCAGCGCTTTGAAAAGGATTACCGGGTCGAAACCAGCCCCGTTCTCGTCAGCCCCATCGAGATCCGCTTCGGCTTTCCCAAGGGCCAAGGCGGCCTCCTGTCGGCGGCCATCGACAAGCATCTGGGGCAGATGAAGGCCGATCGTACCTCGGTTTATCACCAGGCCCTGTCCCGCTGGCTCAGCCAGGGCGTGGGACCGGTTTGGCCCGCCTGGACGGGGCCGGCCGTGGCGGCCCTGTTCGGGGTCCTGGCCCTGCTCCTTTTTTCCCTCTACGCCATCCGCCGTCAGGTCAAGGCCCGAACCCGGGAGATCGCCTCCAAGAACCGCCTCCTGCGCAGGGAAATCGAGGAGCGCAAACGGGCCGAGCGCGCCCTGATCACCCAGTTTGAGCAGATCAGCACCATTTTCGATGCCATGGATGCCGTGGTCTACGTCGCCGACATGGCCACCCACGAGATGCTCTACCTCAACCATTACGGCCAGAGCCACATCTGCGGCGAGTGGGAGGGGCGCAAGTGCTACGAGGCCCTGCAGGTCGGCCAGGACGGTCCCTGCTCCTTCTGCACCAACGACCTGATCCTGGAGGACGGGGAACCCTCCAGCCCCTGCGTCTGGGAGTTCCGGAACACCGTCAACGAACGATGGTACCGGTGCATCGACCGGGCCATCCGCTGGCCCGACGGGCGTCTGGTGCGGCTCGAGATCGCCGTCGACATCACCGAGGTGAAGGTCGCCGAGCAGGCCGTGGAGAGGGAAAACGCCTTTTTGCAGACGATCATCGACGGCGTCGTGGACCCGATCATGGTCATCGCCCTCGACTACAAAATCCTCTTGATGAACCGGGCGGCTGAAGAGCTCGTGCCCGGGGACGCCGGCGCCGCCACCGGGCTGACCTGCCACGAGGCATCCCATCACAGCGACACCCCTTGCTCCGGAGAGGATCACCCCTGCCCCCTGCGGGAGGTCAGGGAAACAGGCAAGCCGACCACGGTCGTCCACCAGCACACCCTCGGCACCGGCGAATCCCGCATTTTCGAACTCTCCGTTTCGCCCCTCTGGAACGAGGACGGAAGCCTCAAGGGGGTCATCGAGGCCTCCCGGGACATCACCGACCGCCTCCTTTTCGAGGCCAGCCTCACCGAGAAGGAGAAGCGCCTCCACCACCTGGCCCATCACGACGCCCTGACCGGGTTGCCCAACCGCCTCCTGTTCCACGACCGCCTGCAGCATGCCCTGGCCAAGGTGCAGCGCGACGGCACCGGGGTCGCGATCCTCTTTCTCGACCTGGACCGCTTCAAGAACATCAACGACTCCCTGGGGCACGAACTGGGGGACCGGGTTCTGTGCGAGGTGGGCAAACGGATACGCTACTGGGTCCGGGCCTCGGATACCGTCGCCCGTCTCGGCGGGGACGAATTCGTCATCGTTCTGGAAAACGTCAAGGAGTCGACCTACGTGGCCGCCCTGGCCCAGAAGATCCTGCACATGATGGCGCAGCCGATCGTGATCAACGAACTGGAGCTTTTCGTAACGGGAACGGTCGGGATCAGCCTCTATCCCGAGGACGGAAAAGATGCCGAAACCCTTATGAAACAGGCCGATACGGCCATGTACCGGGGCAAGGACAAGGGGCGCAACACCTACCAGTTCTATACCTCCGACATTAACGAGCGCGCCCACGAGCAGCTCTTTCTCGAAGGAAGCCTGCGCAAGGCCCTGGAGAACGAACAGCTGGTCCTTCACTACCAGCCCCAGTACAATCTCTCCAGCGGAGAGTTGATCGGCCTGGAGGCCCTTCTTCGCTGGCATCACCCGAAGAAGGGGCTGGTGCCCCCCGGGGATTTCATTCCCCTGGCCGAAGAGACCGGGCTGATCGTCCCCATCGGCGAGTGGGTGCTGCGCACCGCCTGCGAGCAGGTCAAGGCCATTCAGCAGCAGGGGTATCCGCCGGTCCGGGTCGCGGTCAACATCTCCGCGCGCCAGTTCCGCCAGGCGGGGTTCATCGAGATGATCGACCGGGTTCTCGAGGATACCGGCCTGGACCCGCAGTGGCTGGAGCTGGAAATCACCGAGAGCGTTATCATGGAGAATTTCCAGGAGGCCATTCTGATCCTGACCGATATCAAGGTCCGGGGGATCTACCTGGCGATCGACGACTTCGGCACCGGCTACTCTTCCCTCGCCTACCTGAAGCTCTTTCCCATCAACCGTTTGAAGATCGACCGGACCTTCGTGCGCGACATCACCACCGACGCCAACGACGCGGCCATCGCCGCCTCGATCATCGGCCTTGCCCGCAACATGAAGCTGGAGGTCATGGCCGAGGGGGTGGAGACCGAGGAGCAGCTGGCCTTCCTGCGTGCCCACGCCTGCCACACCGGCCAGGGGTTCCTCTTCAGCCGGCCGTTGGCCCTGGAGGACCTGGCCGGGGCGCTGGGCCGCCCCCTGGAATACTGAGCCTTCGCCTCCTCCCCAAAACGAACAAAAGCCCCGCCCTCCGGAATCGGAGGGCGGGGCTTTGCATTTGCGGTGCCCGGTGCTGCGAGGGGCTGAAAAGGGTTTTACTCTTTGCGCCGGCGCAGCAGGCCGAGCCCTGCGCCGAGGGCGCCGAGCAGCCACCAGCCGTTCATGACCGGGACCCGGGTCGGGTCGGCCGGGGGGGTGGGCTCGGCGATGGAGAAGGGCGAGAAGCTCGTCGTCTCGCCGCAGACGATGTTGGCCTCCGTGTCCACGGTGGTGGTGATGTCAGTCCAGCCCCCGTCGGTGCGGTGGAACAGGCGCAGCTTCGGCTCCCGCTCGAGGTCGGCCAACTGCCACTCGTCGTAGCCGATGCAGACCTCGACCGGCCCGCTGAAGCTCGCCGTGGTGGCGATCTCGTAGGAGGCGCCCGAGGGCAGCCGGAAGTTGGCCGGGGCCGCCGGGGTCTCGACGGGGGTCGCGGTGACGGCGCCGCCGCCGGTGACCTCGTCGAAGGTCACGCTCACCTTCGGCAGGGTCAGGTTGACGTCGGTGCCGCTGTCGACCGGGCGGAGGGTGTCGTAGGCGAATGTGGCACTCACCGTGCAGTCGCCGGTGATCGCGGCGGTGGTGTAGGTGCTGCCGGCGAGGGTTCCGCCGCAGCCGGTGACGCTGTCGATGGCGTAGTCGGTGTGGGGGGCGACGGTGAAGCTGGCGCTCTGGCCGTGGTCCACGCTCTGGGGGCCGCCCGGCACGATGCGGCCGTATGCGCCGGCCTCAGGGGTGACGGTGAAGGTGTCGGGGGCGAAGAAGGCCTCGACGGTGCAGCTCTCGGTGACGGGGCCGGTGGTGTAGGTGCTGCCGTCGAGGGTGCCGCCGCATCCGGTGACCGTGACGACGTGGTAGCCGGTTTCGGGGGTGACGGTGAAGCTTGTCGTGGCGTTGTAGTCGATCGTCTGCGCCGTATCGGGGGCGAGGGACCCGTGCTCGGCCGCCGCCGGGGTGACGGTGAAGGTGTCGATGGAGAAGCTTGCCGAGACGGTGCAGTTCTCGGTGACCGCGCCGGTGGTGTAGGTGCTGCCGGAGAGGGTTCCGTCGCAGCCGGTGACGGTATCGATGTGGTATCCGGTATCGGGGGTGACGGTGAAGCTGGTGGCCTGGCTCTCGGTGACGCCCTGGGCCGTGCCGGGGTCGAGGGCGCCATGATCGCCTGCCGAGGGGGTCACGGTGTAGGTGTCGGGGACGCTGGTGACGGTGAGGACGAAGGCGTGCTGCGCTTGCCGGGTCCCGTCGGAGACGGTCACTGTGACCGTCGCGTTGCCGTGCTTGTTCGCTGCCGGGATGACGGTCAGGGTACGGTCGGCACCACCGCCGCCGACGACGATGTTGCCGCTCGGCACCAGGGCCGTGTTGTTGGAGGCGGCGGTCACGATCAGGGTTCCTGCGGCGGTTTCCAGGTCGCCGACGGTGAAGGGGATCGCCCCGGTGGTGCCGTCCTCGGCGATCTGCAGGTCGGCGATGTCGGCGACGGTCGGCGCCCCGTTTTCGTAGGCCAGCGCGTAGGCGATCGGGGCCGCCTCGGGGCTCGCGAAGTGGATCCAGCCGATGCCGTCGCTCCAGGCCCAGCCGTCGAAGCCGCCGCCGGCATCGACGGTCACCCCGCCCCCTGAGGGGGCGAAGTGGATCCAGCCGGCCGCCTCGCTCCAGGCGTAGCCGGAGAGCGCGGTGCCGGAGCGGTTGACGCCCCAGTCGGTCGCCGAGTCGTTGGCGTAGGGGCCGCCGCCGTCGGCGCCGAGCTTGATCCAGCCGACGCTCTCGTTCCAGGCGTAGCCAGAAAGCCAGGCGTCGCGCACCGTCACCCCGCCGTTTTCGGGGCGGAAGTCGGTCCAGCCGGCCGTCTCGCTCCAGGCGTAGCGGTCGGTGGCGCTCACGTTGCCCGTTGCGGGGGCGGCCCATGCGGCGCCGGCGGCGATGCAGAGAATCGCCACGGCGACCATCCCTGCCCACAGGGCCCGAAGCATTCCGTTATTTTCATTGCCTGATTTCATTGAATCGCTCCCGTATATGTCCATCGTCCGGGCCTCAAGACTCGGCAGGGGAGACGCCGCCCTCCCTACCCTCTGAAACAGCCAGCTTCCCGAAGCGCCTATTGCCCATCTCGCACCGGCCAGAGGAAAATACTCGTGGCCTTGTTGTGGCCAAGCGCAAGGCCGATGTTGAATTGCACGTACCAGTTGAGGGTGAAGTTGTCCGCGACGGTCGTGGACGTCCAGTAGTCAGATAACACCACGCTGTCAAACGGGTGCTCGGCAGGAAGGGCGGGGCCGTATTGGCTGTAGTCGATCAGGCTGTGCAGCTCGCGCAGGCTCGGCACCCGCCAGTCTCCGGCGCTTGAGCCGTCGCTGAGCCCGCATGTCCCGTTGGCGAGGCCGGAGGCGAGCGCGAGGGAATCATTTAAATTTCTCGTCCCATAACAATTGGCGTTTTTCAACCAGACCAGCCCGGTCAGGTTGTCGGTCACGGTGCCGTCGTTGTTGTCGGTGAAACGAGTACTTGGGGTCCAGGCAACGCCGGTCTGGAGGGCACCGTCGTCGCCGGAGACGTGGATGGCGGTCTGGCCAGTCTGGGGCACCATGCCCGGGTAGGCCGGGGCGGGCGCGGCGCTGCCGGTCACTTCAAGGCCGTCGACCCAGGCCTTCTTGCCGTTGGCGATGTCGCTTGCTGTGGCGTCCCCGCTGCTGGTGTCGACCACGTTGGAGTCGCCGGCCACGCCGAAGATGGTCGCGCCGGCCTTGATGTTGCCTGAGGCCAGGTCGGCGTCGCCAGCCACGGTCCCGCTGCCGTCGTGGTAGCCTGCAGGGATCCCCTGCTCGCTCACACCGGGGGTGATCGCCACTGCGCCGTTGTCCGGCATGGCGCCTGTCACCTCGGCCCCATCGACCCAGGCCTTCTTGCCGCTGAGAAGCTCGGCCGCTACGGCATCGCCGCTGCTAGTGTCGACTTGGCTGACGGTGCCAGTCTGAACCCCCCAACTGCCGTCGGTGCGCAGGCCCCAGAAGGTCTTGCCATTGAGTACGTCACCGGGGGCGGCGCCGCTGACGTTGTCGGCCGCGGGCATCTTGCCCATGACGTCGTTGAGGCTCGTGGCCCCGGCGCCGGGCGCCGCGCTCGGCTCGGTGAAGGCGCCGCTGCGCTTGGCCGCAGTGGCCCCGGTGTCGAGGCGGTCGTAGAGATCCTGCACGGTGTGCATGGCGCTGTCGGCCGAGTCGGGTGCCGGGGGGGCCGGATCGGCGGCCAGGGCGGGCCCGGCGGCGAGGACGGCGGCCAGGACGATGACAAGTACCTTAGCGATCTTTCCCATGGTGATTCCTCCTGTGTCTATGAACATGCAGGCGTGCAGATGTAGAAGAAAAGAAGTGAGGACAAATCTTTATTGCTGACAGGATCGGCAGCATACGGGCGTTGCAGGTGCTGGCGGCATAATACCGACCCCGACCCGGCAACAACCAAGGATCACCGATCATGCGGCAGCACTATATAATGGGAAATATTAAATTAGCAACATAAAATAATATTTAAGGCTGTAACTTTTCTAGTCTTTTAGTTGCAAAAGGTTTACAGGGGCATCGATTTGTAGGGCGTTCAGGTCCGCAGCCGGTAGCCCCGGCCGATGAGGGCGGCGACCCAGACGAAGAGGGCCAGGGCCATGGCGCCGGTGACGGCGAAGGCGGTGGCCAGGGGGATGTCGCCGACGCCGAGGATGGCGTGGCGGAAGCCGTCGATGAGGTAGAGGAGGGGGTTGAGGTGGGAGAGGGCCGCCCAGGGGGCGGGGAGGATGGAGATGGGGTAGAAGACCCCGCCGAGGTAGATCAGGGGCAGGATGATGAAGTTGGAGAACATGGAGAGGGAGTCGAAGTTGTTGGCGAAGATCGCCGCCACCATGCCGAACTGGGCGAAGAGGACGCTGGCCAGGCAGGCCATGGCGACCGCCGCAAGGGGGTGGGCCCAGGGCAAGTCGGCGAAGAGGGTCGAGATGATCCACACCGACAGACCGACGCAGAGGCCGCGGATCATCGCCGCCAGGGTGTAGGCGAGGATGATCTGGGGCGGGGTGACGGGGGTGACGAGCAGGTCGACGATGTTGCCGAGGTAGCGGGACATGAAGAGGGAGCTCGAGGTGTTGGCGAAGGAGTTGTTGATCACCCCCATGAGGATCAGCCCCGGGATGACGAACTGGGCGTAGGAGAAGCCGGGCAGGACGCTGATCCGCTCGCCGAGGGTCGCCCCGAAGACGAAGAGGTAGAGCGAGGCGGTGATGATCGGGGTGAGCACGGTCTGGGAGGCGACCCGCAGAAAGCGGCGCACCTCTTTCTCGAGCAGGGTCAGGAAGGGGAGCCAGGGGCTGAAGGGGGGCGCGCTCATCGGGTCTGCCCCCCGTGGCCGCGGCCGTTGCCGGTGAGCTTGAGAAAGGCCTCCTCTAGGCTCGGCTGGCGGGTCTCGACGTCGGCGATCTCCACCCCGAGCCGGCAGAGGTCGGCGAGCAGTTCGCCGGAGGGCGCCCCGCTGGCGAGGGCGAAGTCGATGCGCCTGCCCTCCTCCGCGAGCCGCCCGGCGTAGGGGGCGAGCTCCGCGGGAAGCGTCTCCAGGGGCCGGCCGAGGTGGACGGTGAGGGTGCGTCCCCCCATGCGCCGGACGAGCTGGGCGGTCGGCTCGAGGGCGGCCAGCTCGCCGTCGTTCATGATGGCGATGCGGCCGCACATCTGCTCGGCCTCCTCCAGGTAGTGGGTGGTGAGCAGGATGGTCGTCCCCTGCCGGTTGATCTCCCGCACGAAGTCCCACAGGGTGTGGCGCAGCTCCACGTCGACCCCGGCCGTCGGCTCGTCGAGGATGAGGAGCCGGGGCTTGTGGATCAGGGCCTTGGCGATCATGTAGCGGCGCTTCAGCCCCCCGGAGAGCTTGATCATGACCTTGTGCAGGTGGGGGCCGAGGCCGAGCCGCTCGATCAGCATCCGCCGCCACGCCGGATCGTCCTTCACCCCGTAGTAGCCCGAGTGGATCTTCAGCCCGCGGTCGATGGTGAAGAAGTTGTCGATGACGATCTCCTGGTGCATGATCCCCGTCAGGCGCCGCGTGGTGCGGTAGTCCCTGCGGTTGTCATGGCCGAAGATCTCCACCGAGCCCCCGCCGATGCGGGTCACCCCGGCGACCATGTTGATGGTGGTGCTCTTGCCGGCGCCGTTGGGGCCGAGCAGGCCGAAGATCTCCCCCTCCTCCACGGCGAGGGAAAGGTCCCTGACCGCCGGGACGCCGGCGTAGCTTTTTTCCAGGTGGCGGATGTCGAGGGCGAGGTTCATGCCCGGCACTATACTCCGGGCAGGGCGGGGTTTCAAGGGGGATGGGCATGCTCGAAGGGCCGCGCAAGGGCGGGGGGCGGCCTAGGCGACCCGGTCGAGCACCCCTTCGGCGCGGAGGAGTTCCTCCAGGATCGCGTCCACCTTCTCCCTGGAGAGCTCCAGGGCGGAGCAGTCGGCCAGGAGGGACTCGAGCCGGCCGGGGTCGTTCACCAGGCCGTCGGCCAGAAAGACGATCTCCACGGCCTTGCGGCCGCTGGCCGCCTGTCCGGGCTCGTGGTGCCATTCGATCGTTTCGATGACCAGCTCCGGCAGGTTCCACTTGGCCGCGAGGAGAACCCCGGCCTGGGCATGGAACTCTTCGAGGAGCGAGGCCTGGGCTGGCTCGTCAAGTTCGGAGTCGTCGAGGAGGCTGAGCAGGGCGGTCTTGCCGATGTCGTGGAGCAGGCCGCAGACAAAGGCCTCCTCTTCGTCCCACCCGACCGCCGCGGCGATCTGCTTGGCCACGAAGGCGCACCGGAAGCTGTGCCGGAGGACCTCCTGGACCTGGGCCCGGTTCTTCGAAAAGGCCTGGCCGAGGCCGTGGGTGGTGATCACGCTCAGCAGGGAGCGGAAGCCCATGATGACGATGGCGTGCTGCAGCGAGGTGACCGGGCTGACCAGGCTGTAGTAGGCGGAGTTGACGACGTTGAGGATCTTCGAGGTCAGGATCTGGTCGGCCATGACGATTTTCATGGCCTCGCCGGCCGACCCCCCGATCCCGCCCAGGCACATGTGGAGCCGGGAGAGGACCGCGGGCATGGGGGGCAGTTCGATCTCTCCCTTGAGAATCTGGCGGCTGATTTTGCGCACCGCCTCCTCCTGGAGCTGCAGCTGGCGCAGTTCGGCGTCCCGGTTGATCTGTTCGGCCTCCTGCAGGCTTTCGGCGCACGGGAGGTGGCGCCGGGAGGCGGGGGCCCCGGCAGGCAGGTCGGGGCGGAATTCGAACCGCCCTTCGGGCCACCGCAGGGCCTCGGCCAGCTCTTCCGCGGTCCGGCGGGAGGAAAAGGCATCGATCAGGCCCTGCTGCAGGGAAAAGGCCTTGACCTTCCCTCCCTTTTCCTGCGCGACGCGCAGAAAGCCCGATTTCGCCCTGTCCCCCAGCCATCCCAGAAGCTCCCCCAGGGGCATGATCTCAAGATCGCCGTATACCTTTTTCACCGCCGTCCTCTCGATTTTCGGTTTTGGGGAAGAACGCTCCCCTGGCAGCTGTCAAACCGACTATTCCTCATATCGGACGGCGAGGGGCAAAGCTTAAGCGCTCCGCGCCGCGTCCTTTTCCTTCTGTGGCGCCGTTGAGCCCGGCTGCCGTTTTGACCGTTGACAATCGGAGCGGAACGTTTTATCCATGGCCGGACGTTCATTGGAAGAATTTGGCCGATCTGCTCTGAAAGAGATGCCGCCACGGGCGGAGGAGGGACGATTCATGGGTGCAGGACAGTCGCCGGACAACTGGGGCGGATCGGGGGAGAGGGCGGCCGGCATCCGGCGCAAGATCCTGCTGCTCCTGTTGCTGGTGGTCTTCTTCCCGGGGGGCGGAGAGGCAGCTGAGCCGCCCGAGTCTTTGGAGTTCGACATCACCTGGGCGGGAATCCGGGTCGGCCGCTCAAGTATCGAATCGGTTTCGAGCGAGAAGGGCCTGGAGATTGTTTCCCGGGTCGACTCGGCCGCCTGGACCCTGCCCTTTTACGTTGTCGAGGACAGGGAAAGGAGCACACTGGAGCGGGACGGGTCGCGGTACGTCCCCGTCGCCTACGGGTTGGCCCTGCACGAGGGAAAGAACAGGGTCAGGCGCGAGGCGCTTGTTGACCGCCGGGCCGGCCTCGTCCGCCTGCTGAATCCCGAGACCGGGGAGCAAAGCGAATATCCCCTGGCGGGGCCGGTCTGGGACCCGGTCTCCTGCCTTTATCATCTTCGCCATCGGCCCCTGGAGGTCGGGCAGGAGTTTGCCCTCACCCTTCTCGACAAGGATTCTCCCAACCGGGTGCGGGTGAAGGTTCTGCGCCGGGAGAAGGTGAAGACCGCCGCCGGAATCGTCGATACCCTCGTGGTCCGCTCGGACATGGCGATCGACAGCGAGGGACTCTTCTACGCCCGCGGAAGCCTGACCATGTGGCTTTCCGAGGACGGGGGGAGGGTGCCCGTCCTGATCGAGAAAAGAATCCCGGGCCTGTTCAACAACGGGATGCCCGGTTTTCTCAAAAAGGTTCTTCCCGATGCACTGCAGAAGAGCCTTGAGAATCTGGAAGTCATTCGGGCCGAACTGGTTCACCGGGGTTAGGCGCCTTTCGGTGGGGCAGGAAACCGTTTCGCCGCATTGGGGATTTGCCCCAAGTTGGGCGATTTGCCCCAGTGAATGAATCAGAAATGGTTTTGTCAATGGGCGCTGAAAAGCTCAATAACGACTTTGACCGCGGCTTTTTTGCCAAGAGGTTCACTGTTTTTTGCGGCGAGGTGTTCGGGATGTTCCGCATGACGGGGGATTTGAGGGCCAAGGTCTAAAGTTGGGCCGGTTTTTGCAAAGGTTCTTTCCTGAGGATCGGAGTTGGGCTATGGGAAAGGTGACTTTTCCTCCGAATAACCGCTCTTTTTCTCTCCTTCTAGGCAGAGCCGGCAACGGCTCTGCCATTTTTTTTGGAATTATCGCCCCAAGGGAGATGACCCGAAGCCGGTTGTTCCTTAACGCAAGGGGAGCCTGAAAGCATCCTGATGTGCGGCCGGGTCGATTTTCCCTCTTCCTGTGGGGGCCAGACCTTCCTTCGGCGTTGACATCGGGGAGAGTCGGGCTATGATTTTAATAAGAACAGAGGAGGGAGAGCCATGACCGAAAAGACCCATTGCCAGGCGCCGCAAGAGCACGAACTGCATCTCTGCGAACTCAAGGCGAAGCCCCACAAGGCCGACATCGACAAACTGTTTGAAAATCCCAAGTTCGTCTGCACCAACTGCGGCGGACGGGTCAACCGGGCCGAGAACCTCTGCAGCCCTAAGCCGATCGGCCCGGAAGACTAGGCGGGGTCAACAAATGGAAACGAAAAAGGCGACCCGCAAGGGCCGCCTTTTTCGCGTTGATCCTGTCGAACAGTCGGGATCAGAGCAGGTGTGTCAGACCTTTGTTGGCGTATTTTTGCAGTTTTCTGCTGGAGGCCTCGTCGGCGATCTTTTCGAGGGTCGTTCTGTACTTGGAGTCTCCCGAATTGGACAGGACCTTGACCATCCAGGCCATGGCGTCGACGTAATGCTTGTTGTCGGGATGATCGTTGAACCCTTTCAGCAGCTCTCCGTTGACCGCCGCAAGGAGGTACGGCTCCTTCCCGAAGTGCTTGTATATCCTCTTGGCGGCGTCCCTTTTGGCGCTCGGGTTGGAGGACTGAAGGTCGCGGACGTAGGGGGCGAATTTGGAGGGGACCGCATTTTTGACCGCGGCCGTCGCCTTGGGCGCCGCTTTTTTGACAACCTCGACCGCCGCGGCGGCCTCGGGTGCGGCTTTTTGGGCCTGTTCGAGGGCCTCCTGGGCCTGGTTCGCGGTCTTCTGGGCGGCTGCGGCTACCTGCTTGAGGGTTTCGACGGTGTCTTTGGTGATACCGGCCTTCTCTTCCTGGCCGCAGGCGGTCAGGGCGAAAAGAGCCAGGCAGGCAACGGTGATCCAACGCAGCATCATGGGAACCTCCTTGGGATATCGGTTTGGGCGACGCCCGATTAGCGGGAACGAAAAAGCTTTAATGGAGGGGAGTATAGCAAAAGTGCGGGGGGGAGCCAAGCTCCTAGTCGATCGGCGTATTCAGGGGCTGTGGGGAGTCTTTTCGGGATCGGTGATCGGCTCGGGCCCGGCGATGACGGGGCGGTCGATGGCCCGACCGATGCCTCGCAGCATGCCGTTGAAGATGAGGTTGTGAAAGGGGTAGACGGCCCACCAGTAGACCAGGCCGAGCAGGCCCCTGGGAAGGAAGCGGGCGATCTGCAGCAGTTCGGTCTGGCCGGGTGAGATCTCCCGTAGGCGAAACTCGAGGACCGCCTCGCCGGGGACTTTCATCTCGGCCGCCAGCTGCAGCAGGCCGGGCTTCTCGACCCGGGCGGCCCGCCAGAAATCGATGGCGTCGCCGGGGCGCAGGTCGATGGGGCAACGGCGTCCGCGCCCCAGCCCGACTCCTCCCATGAGCCTGTCGAAGAGGCCCCGCACGGCCCACATCCAGTTGGCGTAGTACCAGCCGGTGGTGCCGCCGATGCGGACCAGGGCCCGCCACAGTTCGTCGGGGGCGGCGTCGAAGACGATCCGCCGCGAGTCGTCGTAGTGGGTTCCGCCGGCCCAGCTCGGGTCGTCGGGAATGCTCCACTCGGCGGGGGGGATGAGCCCGGCGTCAAGCCAGGAGCTTTCCACCTGGTGCTGGCGGATCCGCTCCAGGGCCAGCCGGATTGCCTGGCGGCAGTCGAGCAGCTCCTGGGGGACCAGTTCGCGGATCCGGGTGTCGCGGCACACGACCGCGTTGCGAAGCCCTTCGGCCAGGGGCCGGGCCAGGGCGGAGGGAACCGGGGTGACGAGGTGGATCCAGTAGGAGCTCAAGCGCGGGGTCAGAACCGGGACGGGAAGGATCAGCCGCCGGTGCAGCCCCGCCTCCTCGGCGTAGATCCGCATCAGCTGCCGGTAGGTGACCACCTCCGGCTGGCCGATGTCGAAGGTCTCCCCGGCTGTTTCCGGGCACTCGAGGCAGCCGATGAGGTAGGCGAGGACGTTGCGGATGCCGATGGGCTGACAGGGGGTGTCGACCCAGCGGGGGGTGACCATGACCGGCAGGCGGTCCACCAGGTAGCGGAGGATCTCGAAGGAGGCGCTTCCCGAGCCGATGATCATGGCCGCGCGCAGCACCGTGACCGGAACCGCCCCATCGCCCAGGATGCGGGCCACCTCGGTGCGGGAGAGGAGGTGTTCGCTGAGTTCGTCGCTCTCCTCGCCGAGACCGCTGAGGTAGACTATGCGCTCCAGGCCGCAGGCCTCGGCCGCCTCGGCCATGTTGCGGGCGGCGCGGCGGTCGGTTTCGGCGAAATCGGCCACCTTGGGGTTCATGGAGTGGACCAGGTAGAAGGCGGCCCAGCAGCCTTCGGCGGCCGACGTCATCGAACCGCCGTCGAGCAGGTCCCCCCGGACGATCTCCAGGGCGGGGTGGTCGGCCCACGGCCGGCCGGCGAGCTTGGAGGGGGTGCGGACAACGGCCCGCACCCGGTAGCCGGCCTCCAGAAGGCGGGGTGCCAGGCGGCCGCCGATGTAGCCGGTGGCACCGGCGACCAGGATCGGCCTGGATTCTTTTTCAGCAGGGGACATGGCGGAGAACCCTTCCCGGCGGATCGTTGAGGAAACGAAAGAGCCTATTCATACCAAGTGCTTGAACGGATGTCGATGGAAAGGGGGCGTTTCCTGTTTCCTATTCTAGCGCATAGGACCTGTCTGGCCACTGGTCCGGGGACTTTCCTTTCAAAGGCTTTCGTGGGGATGGGAGAAAGGGTTGTGGGGGGCGAGTCCCCGGGACCGACCGGAGCGCTGGAAAAACGTCATCTCCTTGAAGTTAACCAGAGAGAGAAAAGAATTCCCCTTGACACGCCGGTGCGGTTGGCGCTAAAAGAAGGAGTGAACATTCACTCCGCCTTTTTCGAGGGAGCCGTCATGAACGAAAAGAAGACCGACAAGCGCCGCGCCATCCTTCGGTCGACCATGGAACTGATCGCCGAGCAGGGGTTCCACGGCACCCCGACCTCGCAGATCGCCCAGCGGGCGGGGGTCGGCGTCGGCACCATCTACCGCTATTTCAAGGACAAGGACGAGCTGATCGAGGAGATCCACGAGGAAAACCACGCTCTCTTCGCCAGCACCTTCGCTGAAAACTACGACCCGGCGATGCCGGTCCGGGAGAACTACCTCGCCATCTTTTCCGCCCTCACCCGGCTGTTCATCGCCAACCCCTTCGAAATCAGGTTCATGGAGCAGTACTACAACTCCCCCTACGGCATCGCCAAGAAGCGGGCCGAGGAGGTCGAGTGCGACAAGCCGCTGTTTGCCTTCTTCGAGCAGGGCAAGGAGCAGCAGGTGATCAAGGACCTGCCCTGCGAAGTCCTGATGAGCCTGTCCTTCGGGCCGATCCTCTTCCTGACCCGGGACCACCTGAACGGCTTCGTCGATTTGAACGACGAGATGATCGCCACCTCCGTGGAGGCGACCTGGGACGCGGTCAAAAGATAGGGGCAGAATTTTTCATCCAGAAACCACGAAACGACGAGAGGCTTTTCCCATGGCCTGGTTCTACCTGACCGTCGCCGGGCTCTTCGAGGTCGGCTGGGCGGTCGGCCTGAAATACACCGAGGGGTTCACCCGCCTCGTACCCTCGGTGCTGACTCTCGCCGCCATGGCGGTCAGCTTCGGCCTGTTGAGCGCCGCCCTGAAGACTCTCCCGGTGGGGACGGCCTACGCGGTCTGGACCGGCATCGGCGCGGTCGGCACCGCCCTGGTCGGGATGGCCCTGTTCGGCGAGCCCCGGGAGGCGGCACGGATCGTCTGCATCCTTCTCATTGTGGCGGGGATGGCCGGTCTCAAGTTCACCGCCAACCATTGACCGAGCCTCCGACGGGGCCGAGCCGCCGTGAACCGGCGGCTCTTTTTTACCGCAGAGAACGGAGTGACCATTCACTCCATCCCGTTTGGAGCAGATCGGACGCAAGTCCATTTATTCAAAATACCACCTGGAGTGACTTGTTCATTCCTCCCAGAACCTGCAACGAGGAGCATCATGAAACAAGAGACCACATCCGGACAGAACGGGCCGGGAACCAAAACCGGGGGCCGCTCGCGGCGCACCGCAGCGACTGTATCGATCTGGAGCGCCCTGACCCTGCTCTGCGCGGGGGCCTATCTTCTGCTGCAGCCGCCGGCCTTTGCCGAAGGCGCTAAGGAGGAGGCGCCGACCCGGCCGCCGATGCCGGTGGAGGTGACGGAGGTCTCCCTGGCCGCTGCCGACCGGAACATCGGCGCCGTCGGCACCCTGCACTCCAACGAGTCGGTGACGATCGCGGCGGAGATCGCCGGCCGGATCGCTGGAATCGACTTCGCCGAAGGGGAGGGGGCCGCCGAGGGCAAATCCCTGATTCGCCTCGATGCATCGGTGCTGGAGGCCGAGCTCGACCGGGCCGAGGCCAACCGGGCCCTGCACGAGGCCAACTACCGGCGGGCGGAGGCCCTGCTGAAAGACAAGGCGATTTCCGAGCGGGAGCGGGACGAGACCTACGCCCTCTGGCAGCTCGACGAGGCGAGCGTGCGCCTGGCCAAGGCCCAGCTCGACAAGGCGACGATTCGCGCTCCCTTCGCCGGAACCACGGGGCTGCGCAGGGTCAGCGTCGGCGACTACGTTCAGCCCGGCCAGCCCCTGGTCAACCTGGAGGATACGGGCCGGCTCAAGGTCGAATTCCGGGTTCCCGAGAAGTTTTCCGCCCAGGTGAAGGTCGGGCAGCGCCTTGAACTGGCGTCCGACGCCTACCCGGGCCGGGATTTCATTGGCCGGCTTTACGCCATCGATCCCCAGGTGGAAATGAACAGCCGCTCCCTGGTCCTGCGCGGGCAGCTCGACAACCGGGACGGCCTGCTGCGCCCGGGACAGTTCGTGAAGGTGACGCTTGCCGTGGAGCAGAGGACCGATGTCCTCTTCGTCCCCGAGCAGGCGCTGATCACCCAGCCGAACTCCCAGTTCGTCTACAGGGTGGACGACGGGACGGCGCAGATGGCCCCGGTGAAGACGGGGATGCGCCGCAAGGGGTGGGTCGAAGTGACCTCGGGGCTCGCGGCGGGGGACGTGGTCGTCACCGGCGGGCACCAGAAGATCGGCCCTGGAAGCCCGGTCCACCCGGTCCCGGCCGACCCGGCGCTCTTCGCCAAGCTATAAAAGCATTGAACAAAAGCCGAATTCGCTCTCACGCAAAGCCGCAAAGACGCCAAGGGGTAGAAATGCAAGCCCCTGATTCCAAGAGATCTTCTTTGCGCCTTTGCGGCTTGAGTGAGCGGAGCGAACGGGCGTGAGATGAATAGGTTTCTCGGTTCTCCGAGAACAACAAATGAAAGCAACGTGCCATGCAAATATCGGAAATAAGCATCAAGCGCCCCGTCCTGGCGACGGTCATGAGCCTGCTGATCGTGCTGATCGGTCTGGTTTCCTATGATCGTCTGACGGTCCGCGAATATCCCAATATCGACGAACCGACGGTGTCGGTCATCACTCTTTACCAAGGGGCCAGCCCCGATATTATTGAGACCGAAGTCACCACCATTATCGAAGACAGTCTTTCGGGGATCGAGGGGATCAAAACGATCACATCGGAAAGCCGCCAGGAACAGAGTCAGATCAGCATCGTCTTCAAGATGGAGCGCAATGCCGATGACGCGGCTGCCGAGGTGCGTGACCGGGTCGGACGGGTTCGCGCTGAGCTGCCCTATGATATCGAGGAGCCGGTCATCGCCAAGGTCGAGGCCGACGCCTCACCGATCCTCTATCTGTCCTTCTCCAGTGATAAGCACAGCCCCGAAGAGATTACCGATTACGTCGATCGCTATGTGACCGACCAGCTGGAGATGATCGACGGCGTTGCCGAAGCTCAGATCCTCGGTGGTCGAAAGTACTCGATGCGCATCTGGCTCGACCCGGCACTGCTTACAGCGCGGGGGGTCACACCTCAGGATGTTGAGANATCCGTGCGCAGAACATCGAGGTGCCGGGAGGCAGGCTGGAGAGCAGCACCCGCGAATTCACCGTCCTTTCTGACACCAGCCTCAACTCGCCGGAACAGTTTGAGGATGTCATCGTCCGCAAGTCGGGCAGCACTTTTATTCGACTGAAAGATGTCGGTCGGGCCGAGATCGGTCCCGAGTCGGTGCGTGAAAACCTGCGCTACGAAGGCGGGCAGGCGGTTGCTATAGGTCTGGTCAAGCAGTCGGTTGCCAACCCACTCGATATCTCTGCGGCGCTGCACGAAATGCTGCCGGAGCTGCGGGATTCATTCCCGGAAGGGATGAAGACCAAGATTGTTTACGATTCCTCGATATTTATCGAGCGCTCTATCGAGAACGTCTTCAGCTCGATCTTTGAAGCGGTCGGATTGGTGCTGCTGATCATCTTCATCTTCCTGCGTTCTGTTCGTTCCACCCTGATCCCCCTGGTCACGATCCCGGTGTCGCTGGTCGGTTCCTTTGCCCTGATGTGGGCACTCGGTTTCTCCATCAATACCCTGACTCTGCTGGCGATGGTGCTGGCGGTCGGGCTGGTCGTCGATGATGCCATCGTCGTTCTGGAAAACGTTCATCGACACGTGGAAAATGGTCTGAAGCCCGGCAAGGCGGCGATCAAGGGGATGCAGGAGATCGGCTTCGCCGTTGTCCTGATGACCCTGACCCTGGCCGCTGTGTATGTGCCGGTGGCGATGATGGAAGGCCGTACCGGCAAGCTGTTCAGCGAGTTCGCCCTGACTCTGGCCGGCGCGGTTATCGTCTCCGGGTTCGTTGCCCTGACTCTGACGCCGATGATGTGCGCCAAGATGCTGCGTCACCGGGAAAACCATATGAAGATTTTCACCATTATGGAGAACATCTTCGTTGCCATCGAAAATGGTTACCGTCGGGTTCTTGGTTGGTCATTGAAGACGGTATTGGTCGGCCTGGTCATTGCCGTGATTGCCGGGACCGGGACCTGGTATCTCTACGCTCAACTGCCGTCGGAGATGTCGCCGCTGGAGGACCGTGGCGTGTTCATGACCTTTCTTATCGCTCCTGACGGCGCCAACGTCAAATATACCGATCATTACCTGAAGCAGGCGGAAGCCCTGCTGCAGCCGATCCCGGAGAAAGTGGGTGTGTTCTCGGTGGCCGGGATGCGGGGTAATGTGACCGAAGGACTCAGTTTCGTTGAGCTGAAGGACTGGGAGGTGCGGGAGCGTTCCTCTCTGCAGATCGCTGGTGAGTTGGGTCCGCAGCTCTTCGGCATCCCCGGGGTCCTCGGCTTCCCCATCACCCCGCCTTCTCTCGGCCAGCCCTTCATGGACCAGCCGGTGCAGTTCGTGGTCAAGACCAGCGACTCCTACGGGGAGCTCAACGACCAGATCGGCAAGCTGATGGCCGAGGTGCGCAAGAACCCCCGGATCGTGGCGGCGCGCAGCGACCTCAAACTCAACTCCCCCGAGCTGCGGCTGGCCGTCGACCGGGACAAGGCGGCCGACCTCGGCGTGGGCGTCGCCGCCATCGGCCGCACCATCGAGACGATGATGGGTGGGCGGGACGTGACCCGCTTCAAGATGGACGGCGAGCAGTATGACGTCATTGTCAAGATCGAGGACGAATTGCGCGCCACCCCCGAAGACCTCAACCGCATCCACGTGCGCTCTGCCAGCGGCGAGATGATTCCCCTCTCCGGCCTGGTGACCATCAACGAGGGGGTCACCGCCCAGTCGCTCAACCACTTCAACCGCAGCCGCGCCGCCGTCATCAGCGCCAACCTGGCCCCCGGCTACTCCCAGGGCGAGGCGCTGGCCTACATGGAGGAAGCCGCGGCGCGCATCCTGCCGGAGACCGCCCGCATCGATTACAAGGGGCAGTCGCGCGAGTTCAAGGACAGCAGCGCGGGCCTGCTTCTGACCTTCGCCCTGGCGCTGATCATGATCTACCTGATGATGGCCGCCCAGTTCGAGTCCTTCGTCGACCCGCTGATCATCCTCTTCACCGTGCCGCTGTCGATGGCCGGAGCCCTGCTGGCCCTCTATTTCCCCGACAACACCCTGAGCATCTACAGCCAGGTCGGCTTGATCACCCTGGTCGGGCTGATCACCAAGCACGGCATCCTCATCGTCGAGTTCGCCAACCAGCTGCAGGAGCAGGGCAAGAGCAAGCTCGAGGCGATTCTCGACGCGGCGACCTTGCGGTTGCGGCCGATCCTGATGACGACCGGGGCGATGGTCCTCGGCACCGTGCCCCTGGCCCTGGCCAGCGGCGCAGGCGCCGAGAGCCGCTCGCAGATCGGCTGGGTGATCGTCGGGGGCCTGACCCTCGGCACCGTCCTGACCCTCTTCGTCATCCCGGCGGCCTACCTGCTCCTTGCCCGGCGGCGGCAGAAGGTCGCGGCGGAGGAGGCAGCGGAGCTGCCGGAGGTTTCCGAGGCTGCATAGGCCCATGGCATCAGCCACAGGGACACGGAGACGCAGAGTTTAAACCCGAAAAACTCCAGCCTTTGTTTTCCTCCGTGCCTCTGTGGCAAACATTGATCCTTAAACAACAGGTATTGACGATGTACAAACAGGTCCGTCACATTATCGCGCTCACTCTTTTCAGCCTCCTTTTGGCCGGCTGCACCCTCGGCCCCGACTATCTCCGCCCCGAGGTCGACACCCCCCTCGCCTGGAAGGAAGGCGCTCCCTGGAAGGAGGCGGCCACGATGGACGGGGCGCCGAAGGGAAGCTGGTGGGAGATCTACGGCGACCCGGTCCTGAACGGGCTCGAAGAGGAGGCCGCCGCGGCCAACCAGGACCTGCGGGCGGCGGCCGCCCGGGTCGACCAGGCCCGGGCGCTCGCCCGCATCGACGAGGCCGACCTGCTGCCGCGGGTGGACCTCAACCCTGCGGCGGGCCGCGCCCGGACCCCCGGCGATTTCGCCTTCGGAGGCAAGGGAGTCACCGGTGACAGCTACTCGGTCCCCTTCGACCTGAGCTACGAGATCGACCTCTGGGGGCGGGTGCGGCGCTCGGCCGAGGCCTCCCGGGCCGACGCCGGGGCGAGTCTGGCCGACTACCGTAATGTGCTGCTGGTCCTGCAGGCCGAGGTGGCCGGCAACTACTTCGCTCTGCGCTCCCTCGACGCCGATATCGCCCTGCTCGAAAGAACAGTCGGATTGCGCCGGGAGAACCTGGAACTGGTCGCCAGCCTTTTTGAGCACGGCCAGGTCGGGCGCCTCGACGTGGCCCGGGCCGAGACCGAGCTGGCCACCACCGAGGCCGAGGCCCTCGGCGTGCAGAAACGGCGTGCCGAGCTGGAGCACGCCCTCGCGGTGCTCCTCGGCCGGGCGGCCGCAGGCTTCGCCCTCTCCCCTGCGCCCCTCGACCTGACCCCTCCGGCAGTTGCCCCCGGGCTTCCCTCGAGCCTCCTGGAGCGGCGTCCCGACGTCGGGGCGGCCGAGCGCCAGATGGCCGCCGCCAGCGCCCGCATCGGGATCGCAAGGACCGCCTTCTTCCCCGCGATTCGCCTGACCGGCAGCGCCGGCTACGCCAGCACCGAAGCCTCCGGGCTGTTCGACTGGGACAGCCGGTCCTGGGCCCTCGGCCCGGCGGTTTCCCTGCCGATCTTCGAGGCCGGCCGCAACCGGGCCAACCTGAACCGGGCCCGGGCGGCCTACGAAGAGGCCGTGGCCATTTACCGCCGGCAGGTTCTGGTCGCCTTCGCCGAGGTCGAGGACGCCCTCTCCGGCCTGCGGGTTCTGGCCGCGCAGGCCGATGCCCAGGGAAGAGCGGTCGGGGCGGCCCGCGAGGCGGCGGAGATTTCCGACAAACGCTACCAGGCAGGATTCGTGAGCTACCTCGAGGTTGTGGACAGTCAGCGCACCTCCCTGCAGAGCGAACGGCAGGCGGTCCAGATTCTCGGCCAGAGGCTGCAGGCGAGCGTCTCCCTGATCAAGGCCCTTGGGGGGGGATGGAACATGGAGCCGGGCCAGGCCGGCTGAGGGAGGGGGATTCGATGGTCAGGATGTTTTTGCAATGGATTGGGATTGCGGCCGCTATGGCGGCCTGGGGGAAGATCGGCTGGATGCTTTTGGCCGAGACGGAGGGCTTCTGGGCCCTGATGGCCTTCATCTACGCGACCGGCTTTGCCGTTATCGCGGTGGTCGCCTGGAAACCGCGCAAGCCGGCCGAGTAAAGCCAGAAATCAAAAACGGCCTCTCGAACCCGCATGCGCTCACTCGATCCCCAAGGGGGAGAGGCCTGCAGCCTTTGTTTTGGGCGCAGGTCCGAAGAAAGGAGTTCTTCCAAGCCCCGGGGAGCCCTTTCTCCCTGACCTTCGGGGATTTTCCCCTCCGATGCAGGCTCCGACCGATCCTCGTTTCAGCTCGTTCGCGCAAAAAGGGCCCCAACCTTCGTAAAGGTCGGGGCCCTTTGGTATTGTTCTATCGACGGTGAAGAGCCGGTGGTCCGGCTCGGCCGGGTCCCGGTCTACTCTTCCGCCTCCTCCTCGTCCTTTTTGCGCTTGCCGAAAAAGCGCGCCACCCAGATGCCGACCTCGTAGAGGACGATGAAGGGGACGGCGATGGCGGCCTGGGAGAAGACGTCGGGCGGGGTGAGAAGGGCTCCGAACAGGAAGGCGGCGAGCAGGGCGAACTTGCGGTTTTTGGCCAGCCACTTGTGGTCCACGATCCCTATTCGGGCCAGGAAGAAGATCACGATGGGCAGTTCGAAGACGAGGCCGAAGGCCAGAAGCAGCTTGGTTGACAGGCTCAGGTAGCTTCCCATGGAGAGCATGGCGTTGATCTCGCCGCTGCCGGTGCCGAATTTGATGAGAAAGGTGAAGATGGTCGGAAAGACGAAGGAGAAGCCGAAGAAGGTTCCTGCCCCGAAGCAGAGGCAGCTGGCCAGGACGAAGGGGATGGCGTATTTTTTCTCGTGGGCGTAGAGGCCGGGGGCGATGAAGGTCCAGATCTGCCAGAAGATCACCGGCATCGCGATCAGCAGGCCGGCCAGGGCGCCGACCTTCAGGTAGGTGAAGAACGGTTCGGTGGCGTTGATGAAGACCAGAGAGCTGCCTTCGGGCAGGGCGGCCTGAACCGGTTCGGAGATGTATCCGAAGAGGCGCTCGGCAAAGCTGTAGCAGGCGAGGAACGCCACCAGCCAGGCTCCGGAGGCGATTATCAGGCGTTTGCGCAGCTCCTCCAGGTGGGCGGTGAAAGGAAGGGGCTCATCCGCCATGGGGGGGCTCCTTCGGTTCCTGGGGCGCTTCCCGGTCCTCCCCGGAATCGTCGGTTTGCTCCGCTGGGCTCGACTCCCCCTCTTCGGCCAGGGACGAGAAGGGCTTGGGGACGGCCTTGGGAGGGCGGATTTTCCCCTCCTTGAGGAGCTGGTCCTTGGTTTCGCTGCTGCGGGCCTCTTCGTGGAGGGTGCTTTTCAACTCGTCGGTGGCGCGGCGGAACTCGGCCAGGCCGCGGCCCAGGGCTTTGGCGATGTCGGGGAGTTTCTTGGGCCCGATGACGATGAGGGCCAGGGCCAGGATGAGGAGCATTTCGGGCAAGCCGATTCCGAACATGTAGCGACCTCGCGGGAAGGGAAAAACGCATGAAATTGGGGTGTGACGAGAATAGCTCCAATGCCCCCCTCTGTCAAGGACCGATGGGGCGGGATAAGGGTTTGACATGAAAGGGTTTTTGAACTAGCATTGCGTGTTAAATGACGCATGAAAGGTTTGCTGATGACTCAGGAAGAGATCAAACAGGAAATCCGCCGCCTGGCGCGGGAGCGCAACGCCCTGCTTCTGGCCCACAACTACCAGCGTGACGAAATTCAGGAACTCGCCGACATCACCGGCGATTCCCTGGCGCTTTCCATGGAGGCCGCTCGCACCGACCGGGAAGTCATCGTCTTCTGCGGGGTGCACTTTATGGCCGAAAGCGCCGCCATTCTCGGCCCGGACAAGATCGTGCTGCTGCCCCGACCCGACGCCGGCTGTCCCATGGCCGACATGGTCACCCCCGAGGGGCTGCGTGAGATGAAGGCCCGCTATCCCGGGGCGCCGGTCGTCACCTACGTCAATTCCACGGCCGCGGTCAAGGCCGAGAGCGACATCTGCTGCACCAGCTCCAACGCGGTCAACGTGGTCAACTCCCTGGAGGCCGACGAGGTCCTGCTGGTGCCCGACCGCAACCTGGGCCGCTACATCGCCGACCGCACCGACAAGACCTGCCATCTCTGGGAGGGGTACTGCCCCACCCATGACCGGCTTTCGGTGGAGGACGTGCAGCGGGCCCTCGAGGAGCACCCCGACGCCCTCTTCATGGCCCACCCCGAATGTCCCCCCCCGATCCTGGAGCTGGCCCACCATATCTGCTCCACGAGCGGCATGTACGAGTTCGCCCGTCAGAACCCGGCCGCCAAGTTCATCGTCGGCACCGAGATGGGGATTCTCTACCGGCTGCGCAAGGAGAGCCCGGACAAGGAGTTCATCCTTCCGACCTCCAAGCTCATCTGCCCCAACATGAAGCTCACCTCCCTGGAGGACGTGCTGAAGAGCCTGCAGACCATGAGCCCGGAGATCACCGTGCCGGCGGACGTCCGCGAGCGGGCCAAGTTGACCCTCGACCGGATGCTGGCGGTCCCCCGCGACTGAGAGACCAGGAAACCTCAACCCACCGCAGGGGCGTGTCCAGGCACGCCCCTCTCTATTGGCGCCCATGGATCCGGAGAACTCCACACAGACGGTCGCCCACGCCACGGTTCGCTCCTTCGTCGAAGGGGTCCGGGGCGAATCGGGCCGGGCCGAGGTCCTCGGCCTGGTCGGCTCCGGAGGCGCCCACCTGCTGGCGGGGCTCCTCGACGCCAGCGACTAGACCCTCCTCGTGGTGGCTCCCGACCAGAAGAGTGCGAGGCGCTTTGCCGCCGAGCTCGCCTTCTTCCACGGCCGCCCCGGCGAGGTCTTCTTCCTTCCTCACTGGGAAATCCCCCCCTACGAGGCCCTGAGCCCCCACCCCGAGGTGGAGGCGGGCCGCCTCGCCGCCCTGGCCGCCCTCTACGAGGGCCGGGCGCGGGCGGTGGTCCTGCCGGTGCGGGCCCTGATGCAGCGGGTCATCCCCCGCCAGGCGCTGGGCGGGCTGTGCGAACGCCTGGTGACGGAGGAGGAGTACCCCCGCAAGGCCCTGCTGGAGCGCCTCGTGGCCCTCGGCTACGGTTCCGTTCCCATGGTCGAGGACCGGGGCACCTTCTCGGCCCGGGGGGACATCCTCGATCTCTATCCTCCCACCCGCCAGGACCCCGTGCGCATCGAGTTCTTCGGCGACTACGTGGAACGGATGCGCCCCTTCGATCCCGGCACCCAGCGCTCTGCGAAGGAGGAGCTGGAGGAGCTGCTGCTGCTGCCGGCCCGGGAGATGGTCCTGGCGGGCGCCCACCTGGAGACCTTCGCCCAGCGCCTCAAGGAGCGCTGCGACCTTCTGGAGATCGCCCGCCCCCGGCGCGAGGCCGTCCTCGAGGAGGCCCGGGAGGGCCTGCTGGCCCCGGGGCGCGCTTTTCTGCTGCCCCTCAACTACCCGGCCCTGGACACCGTCTTCGATTACGCCGACGGGTGCCGGCGGGTGATTCTCGACTCGCCGGCGTTGGAGGGGGAGGCCGACCGCTTCGCCGCCGAGGTCAAGGACGGCCGGGAGCGGATCGCCCGCAAGGGCGAGCCCCACGTTGCGCCCGAGGAACTCTTCCTGACCTCGGCCGAACTGGAGCAGGGGCTGGGGCCGCGGCGCGTTGAGTTCGCCTCCCTTCAGGTCTTCCGGCTTCGGGAGGATCGTCAGCTCTTCCGGGTCAACGCCGAGGGCAACGGCGACATCCGGGCCGGGATCGACCGGGACGGCGACGGGATGAAGAACCTGGCCGACCGTCTGAAGCAGTGGCGCAGCGACGGCTGGCGGACCTGCCTGGTCTGCCACCAGCGGGGCCAGGCCGAGCGCCTCCTCGACCTGTTGCAGCCTTACGGCCTGGAGTTGAGCTTCGACCCGTCGGCGGGGCCGAAACAGCTCCGCCCCGGTCAGCAGCGGGTGGTGCTGGGGGACCTCTCGGCGGGATTCCGCCTGCTCGACGAGAAGCTGGCGGTGGTCACCGAGGAGGAGATCTTCGGTCCGCGGGTGCGGCGCCGGGGGCCGGCCGAGGCCCGGGCCAAGGTCCTCCTTTCCTCCCTGGCCCAGCTCAAGGAGGGCGATTTCGTGGTCCACGCCGACCACGGCATCGGCATCTACCGGGGGCTGCTGCACCTGGAGCTCGGCCAGGTCGAGGGGGATTTCCTCCACCTGGAGTATTCCGGGGCCGACAAGCTCTACCTTCCGGTCGACCGCATCGAGAAGGTTCAGAAGTACGTCGGCGGCGACGGGCATGTTCCGCGCCTCGACAAGATGGGGGGCAGCGCCTGGGAGAAGGCCCGCTTCAAGGCCCGCGCCGCGGTCGAGGAGCTGGCCCGGGAGCTGCTCAAGATCTACGCCCGGCGCGACATGAGCGAGGGATTCCGCTACTCGCCGCCCGACCGGATGTTCCGGGAGTTCGAGGCGGCCTTTCCCTACGAGGAGACCCCCGACCAGCTCGCCGCCATCGGCGAGGTGCTCGAGGACATGCAGTCCGAGCGCCCCATGGACCGCCTGATCTGCGGCGACGTCGGCTACGGCAAGACCGAGGTGGCGGTCCGCGCCGCCTTCAAGGCGGTCCACGACGGCCGCCAGGTGGCGGTGCTGGTGCCGACCACGGTCCTCGCCCAGCAGCACTGGGAGACTTTCACCGAGCGCTTGAAGGACTGCCCGGTGGAGGTCGAAATGGTCTCGCGATTCCGCAGTCCGGCCGAGCAGAAGAGGGTCCTCGCGAAGGCGGGCGAGGGGAAGGTCGACATCCTCATCGGAACCCACCGCCTGCTGCAGCGCGACGTGAGCTTCGCCGACCTGGGCCTGATCATCATCGACGAGGAGCAGCGCTTCGGGGTCAGCCACAAGGAGCGGCTGAAGAGTCTGCGCGCCGAGGTGGACGTGCTGACCCTGACCGCTACCCCCATCCCCCGCACCCTCCACATGGGGCTGATGGGCCTGCGCAGCCTCTCGGTCATCGACACCCCGCCGGTGGACCGCCTCGCCATCCGCACCTACGTGACCCGCTTCGACGACGACCTGATCCGCGAGGCGGTCCTTCGCGAGCTGCGCCGCGGCGGCCAGGTCTTCTTCGTCCACAACAGGGTGCAGTCCATCGACGCCATGGCCGGCTTCCTGCGGACCCTGGTGCCCGAGGCGAAGGTCGCCGTCGGCCACGGGCAGATGGGGGAGAAGGCCCTCGAGGAGGTGATGCTCGGCTTTGTCGAGGGGCGCAGCAACGTCCTGGTCTGCAGCACCATCATCGAGAGCGGCCTGGACATTCCCCGGGCCAACACCATCATCGTCAACCGCGCCGACTGCTTCGGCCTCGCTCAGCTCTACCAGCTGCGCGGCCGGGTCGGGCGCTCCAAGGAGCGGGCCTACGCCTATCTGCTGATTCCCGGAGAGGGGACCCTCACCCGGGACGCCCGGGAGAGGCTGCGGGTGCTGCAGGAGCTCACCGAGCTGGGGGCCGGCTTCCGCATCGCCAGCCACGACCTGGAGCTGCGCGGCGCCGGGGAGCTGCTCGGCGGGCGCCAGGCCGGTCAGATCGCAGCCATCGGCTTCGAGATGTACGCCGAACTGCTTGAGGAGACGGTGCGGGAGCTGCAGGGTCTGGAGCGGGAGGAGAAGGTCGACCCGGAGGTCCGCCTCGGCCTTTCGGCCTTTCTGCCCGAGAAGTACCTGCCCGACCCCAACCAGCGCCTGGTCTTTTACAAAAAGCTGGCCTCGGCGGACGACGATCAGGCCCTGTACACGGTGGCCGACGAACTGCGCGACCGCTACGGCGAGCCCCCTGCGCCGGCCGCATTGCTCCTGGAGGTGATGAAGCTGCGGGTGATGATGAAACGGCTCAAGGTCGAGCTGGCCGAGTACGACGGCCGGCAGCTGGTTTTCGCCTTTCACGCCACCACCCCCGTGCCGCCGGAGAAGATCCTCGCCCTGCTCCAGGAGGGGAGCGGCACGTACCGCTTCTCCCCCGACTACCGGCTCTCGGTGCGCCTCGGCAAGCAGGAGGGGGAGGAGGTCCTCGCGGCGGCCAAAAAAGAATTGCGCCGTTTTCTCTAGCTGTGCTAGGTTTCCGGACTGACAGCGCAAAGCCCGGCGCCGCCTGGTCCTGCGCAGAATCCCGAAAGTCAGCCCCGCCGCCATGTTTTTCCATATCGCCAAAATTCGACTGCCGCTGCTCCTGCTCCTTTCCCTGCTGGCGCTCCCGGCCTGCCGGGACAAGGCCCCCGGCGAAGAACCCGCCCTTCTACGGGTGAACGGCCGGGCGGTTTCCGTGGAGCAGTTCCATCGGCATTTCGCGGAGACCCTGCCCTCCGAGCGGGTTTTTTCCGATGAGGAGAAGGAGGAGCTGCAGCGCTCCTTCCTGGTTCAGGTCATCGACCGGGAGCTGATCCTGGGCGAGGCCGAGCGGCTCGGAGCCGCGGTTTCCCCGGCGGAACTCGCTGCGGCCATGGAGGGTTACCGTCGGGACTATCCGGACGGAGCCTTCGAGGAGATGCTGGGTGAGCGGGGCCTTACCGCCGAGCGCTGGAAGCGCCGGGTGAACGAGGGGCTCCTCGTTGAAAAGGTGGTGCGGCAGGCCGTACTCTCCCGGGTGGACGTGGGGGAGGAAGAGGTCTCCGCGTATTTCGAGGAACATCGCGATCAGTTCGACCGCCCCGATCAGGTGCGCGCCCGGCAGATCGTGGTCGCGACCGAAGAGGAGGGGCAGCAGATCCTCGGCCTGTTGCGGCAGGGGGAGGAGTTCGGCGGGTTGGCCCGCCAGCACTCCCTCTCCCCCGACGCGGAGCAGGGCGGCGACCTTGGTTTCTTCTCCCGGGGGGAGATGCCCCCCGAGTTCGACGCAGCGGTCTTTTCCCTTCCCGTGGGCCGGCTGAGCGAGCTCGTCCGGAGCGATTACGGCTTCCACATCTTCCTCGTGGAGGAGAAGAGGAAGGCGGTGCGCCTTCCCCTGGAGGAGGTTCGGGAGGAGATCCGTTCCCGGCTCGAGGCCGACCGGGAGGAGCAGCTTCATCGGGACTGGCTTCAGGAACTTCGCGGGAGGGCCTCCATCGAGGTCGACTGGTCTCTTCTTTAGCTTCGCAGGCAAGGATTGAAAAGATGAAACGCTTACTATCGACGATAGCCGTTCTGGCCCTGCTCTGGGCCGTCCCGGTCGGGGCCGAGGTCGTCAGCCGGATCGCCGCAGTGGTCAACGAGGAGGTCATCACCACCCGTCAGCTCGACCTCGAGCTCGCCGCGCGCATGGCCACCGAAGCCCGGGGGGAGACGCTCTCCTCCGCCGCGGTCGAGGCCCGGCGGCAGACGGTCCTCTCCGAGCTTATCGAGCAGGTGTTGATTCGCCAGCGGGTCGCCGAACTGGGCATCGAGGTCAGTGACGGCGAGGTCGACGAGGCGGTGGACGACATCCTGAAGCAGAACAACCTCTCCGGCGAGCAGCTGGAGGAGGCCCTTCGCCTGCAGGGGATGTCCTTCGCCGAGTACCGGAAGAATCTGCGCAAGCAGATCGAGAGGTACAAGCTGATCGGCAGGGAGGTGCAGGCCAAAGTCGAGGTGACCAACCAGGAGATCCGGGCCTACTTTCGCGAACACATCGACGAATTCCGGGAGGCGCCCTTTCTGCGCCTCAACCGCATGACCTTCGCTCTTCCGCCGCGGGCCTCCGGCGAGCAGGTCGAGGCCCTGCGGGCCGAGGCCGAAAAGGCCGCTGCCCGGCTGTCTGCCGGGGAGGACCTCTACACGGTCCTGCTCGGCTACGCCTCCGATCCGGGGGTGGACGGCGGTGATATGGGGACCTTTGTCGAGGGGGAGTTGACTGCTGCCTTCGAACGGGCCGTCGAGGGGCTGGGGGAGGGGGACGTCAGCCCGGTGGTTGAAGCCGCCGAGGGTTTCCACCTGCTCCAGGTCGCTGAGCGCAGCCCCGGCAGCATCCGTCCTTACGACAGCGTTGAGGACGAGATCACCGCCGTCCTCAAGGAGCGCAAGACCCAGGAGCGCCTGCAGGCGTGGTCGGAGGAGCTCAAGAAGGGGGCTTATATCGACAGACGGCTGTAGCTCTAGGGAGTGATGGGACATCGAAGCAAAAAGCCCTGCCGGCATGCCGGCAGGGCTTTTTGCTTAGTTTGCAGGCATTCGGAATATGCAACCGGCACATTTGGGCCAAATCAATACCCTAACTGGTAAGTTAGAAATAATTATGTGGATAAATTTAACCACTGGTCTATAAATCGTTGATTGTATGTTGTCGGCTCCTGAGGAAAACAGATATAAGATCAAGGCCTTAAAACGTATTTGGTTATTTATTACATAAATTATTCGAATTGCGTGATCTTTGATCACGCTTTAGGCGTTCCCTTGATTGATGTTTCCCTATGATGAACCCTGACCTAGAGGACATCTTTGCCGAGCTTGAGCAGGCAAGGGGCATCGCTTTCCATGGATATCGCCCGGGGACCCTGCAGCGGCGGCTGAGCTTCCGCATGGGGCAGCTCGGCATTCGGGATTCGGCGGCCTACCTGCACAAGCTGCGCACCGACCCCGCGGAACCGGACCGACTGGTCGACGCGGTCGGGGTCAGGGTGAGCCATTTTTTCCGGGATGCGATCGTATTCGAAAACCTGGCCGGCAGCGTCCTGCCTCGGCTCATCGAACGCAGGGGGCGTGGGGGGCCGAGGGAGATCCGGGTGTGGAGCGCCGGATGCGCCTCGGGGGAAGAGGCCTATTCGGTGGCGATCCTGATCCACCAGGCCCTGCAGAAGGAGGCGGGCGACTGGCGGGTCTTCATCTTCGCCTCCGACATGAACGGGGAAGCCCTGCGGCAGGCCGAGCGGGGGGACTTTTCGAGGGAGAAGTTCGAGGAAACCAAGCTGGGGGTTCTCGACCGCTATTTCGACCCGACGGCGACGGGCTTCAGGGTCAAGCCCTTTGTCCGGGAAATGGTCCAGTTCTGCCGCGATGATTTGACCTCCGCCGAGAGGACCGCGCCTTCGGAAAGCATCTTTGGAACGTTCGACCTGGTTCTGTGCCGCAACGTGCTGATCTACTTCCAGCCGGAGCCGCAGGCCGGGATTCTGTGCAGGCTGCGCCGCTCCCTCGGCCCGGGCGGTTTCCTCGTCCTCGGCTCCTCCGAAGACCTCTCGGGGCAGCTTGCCGAGGGGTTCGTGCCGGTGGACAGGCCGAACCGGATCTGGCGCAAGGTAGGCTGAGGGGTTTGCCGGTATCCTCAGAAGGATCGGACTGAGCGGTGAAAGGGAGACGGTTCATGGCGGTAAAAAAAGACCCACGCAGGGCAGGAGAGAGCCTTGGGCTGGCCCACAGCCTGCAGACAAGGATGATCGCCGGCTTTTCCCTCCTTTTTGTCCTGATCTTCTGCGGCGTCCAGTATGCATCGATCTTCGGAATCCCTTTTGCCGACTACCAGGGAAGGATGGGCAGCCGCAAGGCCGAAGCCGCCAAAAAGCTCGAGCTGATCGCGGACACCAAGAAGGGGCGCCTGCAGCAGTGGATCAAGGCGCGCAGGGCCGACACGCACATCATCGCCAAGAACGAACTGGTCGAAGAGCATGTCGCCCGTCTGCAGGAAAGGGTGAAGGCGCTGCGGGCGGCCGGAGAGACGGGAGCGGAGCTGTGGCGCCAGGCGACCGGGTCGACGGGCTACGCGTTTCTCGACAGGTATCTGCAGAGCGTCAAGACGGAGCGGGGCGACTACGCCTCCATCGAGATCGCCGACGCGCAAAGCGGAACCCTTCTTTTCTCCACCGATCCCGCCCGGCTCGGGGAGAACATCGCCTCCTCGGCCGAGTTTGCCGGGGCCCTTCGCTCCGGGGACGATTACCTGGGGGCCCCCCACCTCGATCCCGGCGGCGACGACCTTTGCTCCGACCTCTGTTTCAGCCACGTGGTCACGGCCCCGGGGGGGACGGCCGGGGCCGTGGTCGTGCTGGAGGCTGAAATCGACGCCAGCCTGACCGCCATGCTCCACACCGGCGACGGGCTGGGTGAGAGCGGCGAGGCCCTGCTGGTCGACGGGAAGCGCCGTGTCGTCACCGCTCTCAAGTACCACCTGCCCGACGGAAGTTCCGCCAGGCCCCTGGCCCATCGTATCGATGCCGAGCCGGCGGTGCGGGCGGCCCGGGGGGAGGACGGGGTCATCGAGGCCAAGGACTACCGGGGAGTCGAGGTGCTGGCCGCATACCGCCATATCCCGGTCGGTACCGACTGGGGCTGGGGGATGGTCGTCAAGATCGACCGGGAAGAGCTTTTCGCACCCCTGCAGGAAGACATCATCCACTCGATGACCCTGGTCCTGCTCGGCATCATCCTGGTCGTCATCGTCACCATCTTCATGGCGGGGAACCTTGTTCTGCCTCTCGAGGTCCTGGCCAATGCGGCGGGGGGGCTGGCGAAAGGGGACCTCTCCATCCGCTGCGGACTGAAACGCAGGGACGAGATCGGGGTCCTCTCCGAAGCCTTCGACGCCATGGCCGGCACCCTTCAGGAGACCATGGGCGGCCTGGAGCAGCGGAGCGGGCAGCTGCAGGAGGCCGCCGAGTCCCTGGAGGCCCGGCAAAGGGTGCAGCAGGGCGCCCTGACTGTGGCCTCGGTCCTCGCCTCGGTCGCCACCCTCGACGCGCTTCTGGAACAGGGGCTGGACAAGGTCATGGACGCGACCCGCAGCCAGGTCGGGGCCGTATACCTCCGCGACGCCGGGACCCCCGACACCCTGCGGCTGGCGAAGGCCAAGGGGCTGGCCCCTGGCACCGGCCTGCCCGCCGAGATCGCCATGGGCCAGGGCCCGGGGCTCGCCGCGCAGCGCCAGACGGTCGAAGTGCTGCGGGAGATCCCCCCGGGGACCCGTTTTACCGTCACCACCGTGGCGGGCGAGGGTCTGCCCAACTGCATCGTCAACATCCCCCTCGTTTTCCAGGGCCGGTCCATCGGGGTGGTGGCCCTGGCCAGCCTCTACCCGGTGACCGCCGAGCAGCTGGAGGTCGTGGAGATGACCCGGCCCCAGCTGGCCACCGCCGTCAGCAACGCCCTTGTTCACGCCGAGACGGAGAAGCTGGCCAGTGACCTGCAGGAGAAGAACGAGGAACTGGCCACCATGAACGAGGAGTTGCAGAGCCAGGCCGAAGAGCTTCAGGGCCAGGCCGAAGAGCTGACGAGTCAGGCGGTCGAAATGGAGGCCCAGCGCGCCCGGGTCGAGGAGGCCGACCGGCTCAAGACCGAATTCCTCTCCAACATGAGCCACGAGTTGCGCACCCCGCTCAACAGCGTCCTGGCCCTCTCGCAGCTGATGCTAAGCCGCGGGGTGGGGACCTCCCCCGAGCAGGAGACCGAGTTCCTGCAGGTCATCGAGCGCAACGGCCGCCACCTGCTGAACCTGATCAACGATATCCTCGACCTCTCCAAAATCGAAGCCGGCCGGATGGACCTTCTCCTGTCCGAGTTCGAACCCCGCCAGGTCGTTCTCGATGTGGCCGAAACGGTGCGCCCCCTCTGCGCGAAAAAGGGCCTGGAGCTGACGCTGGAAACGGGCGACCTCTCCCTGATTCGCTCGGACCAGGACCGGGTGCGGCAGATCCTGTTGAACCTGTTGTCCAACGCGGTGAAGTTCACCGAGCGGGGCGAGGTGAGCGTCCGGGTTTCGGCCGCCGCCGGCCGGGTTTCCTTCCTGGTGCGGGATACCGGGACGGGAATCTCCCCGGCCGACCTGGAGCACATCTTCGACGAGTTCCGGCAGGTGGACGGCTCGACCACCCGCAGGCACGAGGGGACGGGGCTGGGCCTGGCCATCTGCCGCAAGCTGGCCCGGCTGCTCGGGGGGGACATCGCGGTCCGGAGCGAGGTGGGGCAGGGGAGCCTCTTCACTCTCTCGCTTCCGATCCCCGAAGCATCCTCTGTCAGGTCCGAAGGATCGGTCCGCCCGGAACCGGCCCGGGCGCTCTCCCCTGCACAGGAAAAGATCCCCGCAGCCGGGCTTCTTTCTCCCGGGCCGTCAGGGCCCGGCAGGGAGAAGCCCCTGGTCCTTGTGGTGGAGGACAACCCCGTGGCGACCCTGCAGATCCGCTCGGTCCTTGAGGAGGCGGGGTATGCGGTCAAGGCCGCCGCCGGGGGAGAGGAGGGCCTGGCGCTGGTCCGCACGGACGTGCCCGACCTGATCGTCCTCGACCTGATGATGCCCGGCGTGGACGGGTTCGAGGTGCTGGAGCGGGTCCGCTCCACCCCGCGGACCGCCACCCTGCCGGTGCTGGTCCTCACCGCCAAGGAACTCACCGCGGAGGACCGGGCCCGCCTGAGTCACAACAATGTCCAGCAGCTCATCCAGAAGGGAAGCCTCGACCGGGAGCAGCTCATCGCGCGTGTGAAGGAGACCCTGAGAGAATCGAGGGAGCAGACCCCGGCCGAGCCGCCGGCCGTCGACCCGTCCCGGCCCGCAGGAGGGGGGCGGGGACCGGTCCTGGTGGTGGAGGACAACCCGGACAACCGCTTGACCGTGGAGGCGATTCTCCGGGAGATGGGCCGGGTCTGCACCTCCACCCCCGATGGCGCCCGGGCCCTCGAGATGGCGAGGGAGGTCGCCCCGTCCCTGATCCTCATGGACATTCACCTCCCCGGGCTCAACGGCATCGATGCCACCCGGAGAATCAAGTCCGACCCGGCCCTGAAGGGAATCCCCGTCGTTGCGTTGACCGCCCGGGCGATGCGCGGCGACCGGGAAACTCTGCTGGCCGCCGGCTGTGATGACTACCTTTCCAAGCCCCTGGAGCGGGACGCCCTGGAGAGCATCCTTGACAGATGGGCGCCCCTGCCGGCGGAAGGAGGGTAGATGGCTATCATCGGCGACGAACAGACCCTCCTGGTGGTGGATGACACCCCGGACAACCTCTTTGTCCTGGAGCAGGTGATCGCGCGGCACCTTCCGGGCTGCCGGGTGATCACGGCCGCTTCCGGCGGCGAGGGGCTGGCCCTGGCCGCATCGGTCTCCCTCGACGGGGCCCTGCTCGACGTGCAGATGCCGGGGATGGACGGCATCGAGATGTGTCGCCGGCTCAAGGCCGAGCCGGCGACGGCGAGCATGCCCGTGGTCCTCATCACCGCCAACCGCGCCAGCTCCGAGCTCAAGGCCAGGGGGCTGGAGGCGGGGGCCGACGACTTCATCTCCCGCCCCATCGACAACCTCGAACTGGTCGCCCGGATCAAGGTCATGCTCCGGGTCAGGCGGGCCGAGGAGCAGCTGCGCAGGGCCAATGCCGGCCTGGAGAGGCGGGTGGCCGAGAAGACGGCCGCCCTGCGTCTCTACGAGAAGGCGGTCGAGAGCACCAATGACCTGGTTACGGTTGTTAGCCCCCGCTACGAATTCCTCCTTTTCAACCAGGCGGCCCTCGACTACAACGGCCTTCAAAGGGAGCAGGTCCTGGGGCGGCCGGTTTCGGAAGTGCTGGGCGCGGAGGCCTTCGAAGCGACCCTTCGCCCCCGCCTCGACCGCACCCTGGCCGGGGAAACGGTCGAGTTCGACCTGCTCCTCGACTACCCGCAGCGGGGGACCAGGCAGCAGCAGGTCCGTTCCACCCCCATGCGGGGCGAAGGGGGGCGGGTCGAGGGCGTCGTCGCGGTGATCCGGGACGTGACCGAGCACCGGGCCGCCGAGAAGAAGATCCATCGCTTGAGTCAGTTCCAGAAGGGTATTGTCGACAATGCCCATATCTGGATGGACGTTCTGGACGAGGACGGTCATGTGGCGATCTGGAACAAGGCCGCCGAGAATATCAGTGGTTACCTCTCGGAGGAGGTCGTCGGCGGATCCCACATCTGGGGCCTGCTCTATCCCGATGAGACCTATCGAAGCGAACTCCAGGAAAAGCTGGGCGCTCTCCTCCGCAACGGTGGCACTGTGGAAGGGTTCGAAACCCCCATAAGATGCAAAGACGGGGCGATCAAGATAATCGCCTGGAACTGCCGGGTTCTCCTCGATGACACCGGGGGCCCCATGGGCGTCGTTTCCATCGGCCAGGACATCACCGCCCGAAGGGAGGCCGAAGAGGGGAAGACGAAAGCCCTGCTCGAGACCGAGGCGGCCAGGGGCCGCATCGACGCCCTCCTCAAATCGGTGGCGGACGGCATTATCGTCACCGACGGGGACAACCGCATTATCCTCATGAACCGATTTGCGGAAGATCTCCTCGACCTGCGCCTGGAGGCGGCCTTCATGCAGCCCGTTGACAAGGCCATCTTTTTTCGGCCCCTTCGGGATCATTTCTCCGTCGTTCTGGCCGATGCAAAAAGCCGGGTCTCCGAGGACATGGAATGGGCCGATCCCGGTTCCGGGACGCTTCGGACCATCCAGGTGCGGACCTTTGTTTCAGCCGAAGGGCCGGGGGAGCGGGGGGGGACGATCACCATCCTCCGGGACATGACCCGGGAGCGGGAGATCGAGCGGATCAAGCGAGAGTTTCTCTCCACCGCCGCCCACGAGCTGCGCACCCCCCTGACCGCCGTCATGGGCTTTGCCGAGCTGCTGCTGAGCGGCGAAGACTTCGACGCTCAACAGCAGCGGGAATTTCTGGAGGTCATTTTCGAGAAGACCGAGGCCCTGGAGAGGATCGTCGATGAACTTCTCGACGTGGGGCGCATCGAAACCGGCCGCCAGATCCCACTCGAGAAGGCCCCCTGTTCCATTGGCGAGACTATTGCCGCAGCGGTCGAAGGTTTCCGCCCGCAGCTCTGCGGCAAAAAGCTGGAAATCTCCCTTCCGGAGGCGGATCGGAGGCTCGAGGTGGACCGGCAAAAGATGGTGCAGGTCCTGGAGAGTCTCCTGGACAACGCGGTCAAGTACTCCCCCGGCGCCGGCCAGGTCCGGATCGTGGGGGCGGCGGCGGGCGATGCGTACCGCGTTTCGATCGAGGACGAGGGGATCGGGATGAGCCCGGAGCAGGCCGATCGGGCCTTTGACAAGTTCTACCGGGCCGACGCCTCGAGCACCGCGGTCGGGGGGCTCGGCCTCGGGCTGACCGTCGCCAGGAGCATCGTCGAGGCCCACGGGGGGAGGATCTGGCTGGAGAGCGGGCCGGGGGAGGGAACCCGGGCGATCTTCTCCCTGCCCCTCGAGAGGCTGCCTGAGGCCCCGGACGCCGGGAACCGCCGTTTCGATGCGCCTCTCCACCCCATGACCGGCAATTACCATGACGGCTGAATATTCCCCCACCCTGCTGCTGGTCGATGACAACCCGGACAACCTGTTCGTTCTGCAGCAGGTGATCGGCCAGGAGCTGCCCGCGTGCCGGGTGTTGACCGCCAGCGGCGCCCGGGAAGGTTTGAGCCTGGCTGGCCGCCATCCCCTCGACGGCGCCCTGCTCGACATGCAGATGCCGGAGATGGACGGCATCGAGCTGTGCCGGCGGCTCAAGGGGGGCGCGGAAACGTCCACGGTGCCGGTGATCCTCCTCACCGCCCACCGCTCCACCTCCGAGCTCCGGGCCCAGGGGCTCGAGGCGGGTGCCGACGACTTCATCTCCCGGCCGATCGACAACGTCGAACTGGCCGCCCGGCTCAAGACCATGCTGCGGATCAAGCGGGCCGAGGACCGCTTGCGCTCCAGCAACGCCCTGCTCGAGGCGCAGGTGGCCGAGAAGACCGATTTTCTGCGCGACTACCAGAAGGCGGTCGAGAGTTCCCGGGATCTGATCGCGGTGGTCAGCCCCCGGCACACCTACCAGGTCGTCAACAGTGCCTATCTCGAATACTACGGCCAGAAGCGGAGCGAGGTTCTCGGCCGCCCGGTTGAGGAAATCCTCGGCGAGGAACTCTATGCGGCCGACATCGGGCCCCGGCTCGAACGGTGCCTGGGGGGGGAGACGGTGCAGTTCGAGATCGCCCGGGCCTTTCCCGGTCTCGGGGAGCGGCATCTCCAGGTGACGTACTCTCCCCTGCAGGGCTCCGACGGAAAAACCGAAGGGGCGGTCGCCATAAGCCGCGACGTCACCGCCCGCAACGAGGCCGAGCGGCAGCTGAGCGGCAAAGCACGGGTTTTGCAGAACCTGGCCGACTTTGAAAACGAGATCTCCCACCTGGACCTGGGTCGCGTTGCCTCTCAGGCCATCGTTTTTGTTGCCGAGCGGCTGCGGATTCCGAGGGTGTCCATCGCCCTGCAGGACGGAACCCGCCAGGCATTGCGGATTTACGACGCCAGTTCCGACCTGGGGGAGATGCCGAAGGGGCACCTGATCCCGGCAGGGGATACGGTCCTCTGGGAGGTGATTCGGGAACGGGCCCTTCGTTACCGGCCCGATATCGCCAGAGAGGAGAAGATCTTCGCCGTTGACCGCAAGCTGCTCGAGGCGGGGCTGAAATCGGATTTTCTGCTCCCCCTGAACGTCGAGAACCGGTGTCTCGGCACCCTCAACTGCGGTTCCACGGAGGTGGACGGGATCCCCGAAGACGTCCGCCAGCTCCTGGTTCTCATGGTTCCGCGCCTGGCCCAGGCGCTGCTGAACGCCCAGCTCTTTTCGGAACTCCGCCGGGAGCGTGCCTTTCTGCAGTCGGTCATCGACGGGGTGGTCGACCCGATCATGGTCATCGGGCTGGACCATGACGTCCTGATGATGAACCGGGCGGCCCGGGCCATGGCTTCCGCCTCGGTGGGACCGGGCGAAGGGTTGAAGTGCCACCAGGTTTCCCATCGCTCCGAGCATCCCTGCCTCCTCGACGAAGTGCGCAGGACAGGGGAGCCGGCCAGGGCGCTCCATCAGCACCACGTCGGCGACGGCGAAAGACGCATCTTCGAGCTCTCCGCCTCGCCCCTGTGGAACGAGGACGGCACCCTGAAAGGGATCATCGAAGCTTCCCGGGAGATCACCGATCGGCTCCAGGTCGAGGAGAAACTGAGCGAGAACGAAAAGCGGCTCGAGTACCTCGCCTACCACGATCCCCTGACCGACCTCCCCAACCGCCTCCTCTTCCAGGACCGTCTCGGCCAGGCGATGGCCAAGGCGCGCCGCTCGACAAACCAGGTGGCGCTCCTCTTTCTCGACCTCGACCGCTTCAAGAATATCAACGACTCCCTGGGGCACGAGATCGGCGACCGGTTGCTGCAGCAGGTGGCCAGGCGGCTGCAGGAGTGCGTGCGCGAGACCGATACCGTGGCCAGGCTGGGGGGGGACGAGTTCCTGGTGGTCCTGGAGGAGTTCGAGGGCCTCTGCCCGGTGGCAGCGGTGGCCCGGAGAATCCTCCGCAGCCTGGAACAGGATATCCCGGTCGGCAATTACCAGCTCTACGTCACCACCAGCATCGGCATCAGCCTCTTTCCCGACCACGGCCAGGACGTGGAAAGCCTCATGAAGTGCGCCGACGTCGCCATGTACCAGGCCAAGGATCAGGGGCGTGACAATTTCAAATTCTACTCGCCCGACATGAACGCCCGATCCCAGGAGCTGCTTCTTCTCGAAGGCGACCTGCGCCGGGCCCTGGAGCAGGAGCAGTTCGAACTCTACTACCAGCCCCAGGTCGACCTGGAGACCGGCCGGATCGTCGGCATGGAGGCCCTGCTGCGCTGGCACCACCCGGAACGGGGCATGGTCTCTCCCGCCGACTTCATCCCCCTGGCCGAGGAGACCGGGCTGATCGTCCCCATCGGCCAGTGGGTCCTGCAAAGGGCCTGTACCCAGAACAGGGCCTGGCAGAAGGGGGGCAACCCGCCCCTGCGGATGGCGGTCAACATTTCCGGTCGCCAGTTCAAAAAGCCCGGTTTTGTCGCCCTGGTCGACCGGGTGCTGGAGGAGACGGGACTCGACCCCCGCTGGCTGGAGCTGGAGATCACCGAAAGCATTGTCATGAAGGACGTCGCGGCGACCATCGGCACCCTGAACGACCTCAAGGGGCGAGGGGTGCACCTCGCCATCGACGACTTCGGCACCGGCTACTCCTCCCTCAGCTACCTGAAGCGCTTTCCCATCTCCAAGCTCAAGATCGACCGCTCCTTCGTGCGCGACATCACCACCGATCCCGACGATGCCGCCATCGCCGCCTCGGTCATCGCCCTGGCCCAGAGCATGAATCTGGAGGTCGTCGCCGAGGGGGTGGAAACGGAGGAGCAGAAGCGCTTTCTTCAGGAGCGGGGCTGCGCAATGGCCCAGGGTTTCCTCTTCAGCCGCCCCCTCCCGGCGGCCGCGGCCGCGGACGGCTTCGACCGGCGCTTCTAGGCCCACCCTTCCACCGAACGGCACGACACCTCCCGTCCCTTTTCACCCCTGCCGAGAGGCCAAGGGGGGATCTTTCATTTTCCGTTGTCTCCGGCGGACACGATGAACTATATTGAACTATTGTGTGATTCGGGAGGAGACACCGTGAATCATCCGTTCATCATCACCATGGGCGACCCCACCGGGGTCGGCCCCGAGATCATCCTCAAGGCTCTTTTTTCCGGTGAGCTGGACGGCCTCTCCCGGCCGCTGCTGGTGGCCGGCGACGTCGGCGTGATGGTTCGGGCGGCCGCGGTTCTCGGGGCGGACGCGGAGGTCTTTCCCGCCGCGGGGCTGGCCACCCATCGCCTGCACCACGGCGGGCGGACCCTCGCCGTGCGGGCTCTGTCCGACCTGCCCGCGCAGGAGCTGCGTTACGGCCGCCCCGATAATGCCTGCGGCCGGGCCATGCTCGACTACATCGAGTGGGCCTGCGCCCGCTGCCTCTCCGGCGAGGCCGCGGCGATGGTCACCGCGCCGATCAACAAGGCGGCGGTCAAGGCGGCCGGCTGCGACTTTCCCGGCCACACCGAGCTGCTCGCCGCCCGCTGCGGCGTGGAGAAGGTGGTCATGATGCTCGGCGGCGAGCGCCTCAAGGTCTGCCTGGTGACGACCCACATCGGCCTGCGGGACGTTCCGGAGGCGCTGAGCACGGCGGAGATCCTGGAGACGGTCCGTATCACCGACGCCTCTTTCCGGCGCTTCTACGGCCTGGAACGGCCGCGCATCGCGGTGCTGGCCCTCAATCCCCACGCCGGCGAGGGGGGGCACTTTGGCGACGAGGAGGAGCGCCTCATCGTCCCGGCCATCGAGGCCGCCCGGGCCGAGGGGATCGACGCCGGCGGGCCGCACAGCGCCGACACCCTGTTCCACTTCGCCGCCGCCGGCGCCTACGACGCCGTCGTCTGCATGTACCACGACCAGGGGCTGATCCCCCTCAAGCTCCTCCACTTCGAGGACGGGGTCAACGTCACCCTCGGCCTGCCCATCGTGCGCACCTCCGTCGACCACGGCACCGCCTACGACATCGCCGGCAGCGGCGAGGCCAGCGAGAAGAGCCTGGTGGCGGCGGTCCGCACCGCGGAGCGGATGGCGGAGAACCTCTAGCCACAGGGGCGCGGAGACACGGGGGGGCCTTCGCGTCCTATGCGGCCTTTGCGTGAGGCGCCTTTGGAATCTTTTGAGTCTTTTTTTCCTTTCCCCGGATAACCGATCACGGTTCACGAGTCACGGATTTGCCAATGGCCGATAAAATCGTCATCAAGGGCGCCCGCGAGCACAACCTGAAGGGGATCGACGTCGAGATCCCCCGGGAGAAGCTGGTGGTGATCACCGGGGTCTCCGGTTCGGGCAAGAGCACCCTGGCCTTCGACACGATCTACGCCGAGGGCCAGCGGCGCTACGTGGAGAGCCTCTCCGCCTACGCCCGCCAGTTCCTGTCGCAGATGGAAAAGCCCGACGTGGACTCAATCGAGGGCCTCTCCCCGGCCATCTCCATCGAGCAGAAGACCACCAGCAAGAACCCCCGCTCCACCGTCGGCACGGTCACCGAAATCTACGATTACCTGCGCCTGCTCTTCGCCCGGGTCGGCCGGGTCCACTGCCACAAGTGCGGCAAGGAGATCTCCTCCCAGACCGTTGAGCAGATGACCGACCGCATCCTGGAGATGCCCGAGAAGACCCGCCTGCTTATCCTCGCGCCGGTCGTGCGCGGGCGCAAGGGGGAGTACCGCAAGGAGCTGAAGCAGCTGCAGGCCGACGGCTATGTGCGGGTGCGCATCGACGGCGAGATGCGCGAGTTGTCCGAGCCGATCGCGCTGGACAAGAAGAAGAAGCACACGGTCGAGGTGGTGGTCGACCGGGTCGTGGTCAAGGAGGGGATCGCGGGCCGCCTCGCCGACTCCCTGGAGACCGCCCTGGGCCTGGCCGAGGGCCTCGTCCGGGTGGAGGAGGTCGGCGGCGAGAGCCGGCTCTTTTCAGAGCAGCACGCCTGCATCGAGTGCGGGGTCTCCTACCCGGAGATCGCGCCGCGCATGTTTTCCTTCAACAGCCCCTACGGCGCCTGCGCGGACTGCTCCGGGCTCGGGACCCGCATGTACTTCGACCCCGACCAGGTCGTCCCCAACCCCGGCCTCTCCCTGCGCGAGGGGGCCGTCGTCCCCTGGGAGACGCGCACCGGGGTCTACTACCACCAGCTGCTGGAGATCCTGGCGGACCACTACGAGTTCGACATCAACACCCCCTTCGCCGAGCTGCCCGAAAAGGCGCAGAAGGTCCTGCTGCACGGCTCGGGAAAAGAGCCGGTGCGCTTCTGGTTCGACCAGGGGGGGCGCCGCCATTTCTACACCAAGCCCTTCGAGGGGGTGATCCCGAACCTGGAGCGGCGCTACCGGGAGACCGACTCGGAGAACGTGCGGGAGAACCTCGAGCGCTTCATGAACGTGATGCCCTGCCCGAGCTGCGACGGGGCCCGGCTGCGCCGGGAGTCCCTCTGCGTGCGGGTCGGGGAGAAGAGCATCAGCGAGGTCTGCGCTCTGTCGGTGACCGAGGCCGAGGGCTTCTTCGCCGGCCTCGAGCTGGCCGAGCGGGAGGCGGAGATCGGCCGGCGGGTGCTCAAGGAGATCCGCCAGCGCCTCTCTTTCCTCGTCCACGTGGGGCTCGACTACCTGAGCCTGAGCCGCTCGGCGGGGACCCTCTCGGGCGGGGAGGGCCAGCGCATCCGCCTCGCCACCCAGGTCGGCTCCTCGCTGGTCGGGGTGCTGTACATCCTCGACGAGCCCTCCATCGGCCTGCACCAGCGGGACAACCGGCGCCTGCTGGAGACCCTGAAGCGGCTGCGGGATATTGGCAACACCGTGCTCGTGGTGGAGCACGACGAGGAGACGATCCTCGAGGCGGACTACGTGCTCGACATGGGCCCCGGGGCGGGCCTGAAGGGCGGCAGGGTGGTGGCCCAGGGCACCCCGAAGCAGATCATGGAAGACCCCGCCTCCCTCACCGGCCGCTACCTCACCGGAGAGCTGTCGATCGAGGTCCCGCAGGAGCGGCGCCGCAGCGAACGCTTCCTGGAGGTGCGGGGGGCCCGGGAGAACAACCTCCGGGGGATCGACGTGAAGATCCCCCTCGGGGTGATGACCTGCGTCACCGGGGTCTCCGGCTCGGGCAAGTCCACCCTCGTTCTCGACACCCTGTACAAGGCGCTCTCCCAAAGACTCTACCGCTCCCGCAATAAGGCCGGCCGGGTCGACGACATCCTCGGCCTGGACATGCTCGACAAGGTCATCGACATCGACCAGTCCCCCATCGGCCGCACCCCCCGCTCCAACCCGGCCACCTACACCGGGGTCTTCACCGACGTCCGCGACCTCTTCGCCGGCCTGCCCGACGCCAAGGTGCGCGGCTTCAAGCCGGGGCGCTTCTCCTTCAACGTCAAGGGGGGGCGCTGCGAAGCCTGCCAGGGCGACGGCATTTTGAAGATCGAGATGCACTTCCTCCCCGACGTCTTCGTCACCTGCGAGGTGTGCAAGGGCTCGCGCTACAACCGGGAGACCCTCGAGGTGCGCTACAAGGGGAAGAACATCGCCGAGGTCCTCGACATGACCGCCAACCAGGCGGCCCGCTTCCTGGAGAACATCCC
>NZ_PKUB01000030.1 GCF_002868845.1 Desulfuromonas sp. | reverse complement strand
TGAAAAACGTCCTTTGTTATGGGGGGAGGATTTCGCAATAGGCGACGCCCCACAACATAACAGATTGGACCCTGTTTTGTCTCGGTTCGTGACGGGAACTGAAAAAAGAAGCCTCCGAGCCCCGTCAGCCCGGCCCCGGACTTCCGGATCAGGCCTCGGTCCCATCACTGGCCGCTTCGAAGCTCTGGACCCATTCCGCCATCTTTTCCCGGATCGCCTCCAGCGTTTCGTAGGAGATCTCGGGAAGTTTTCCGCCCCAGGCCTCTTCGGCCTGGCGGAAGCCCTCTTCCACGCCGGTCATGATCGCCTCGAAACGCCCCGGATCGCCTCCGGCCAGACCGACCGCGAAATCGACAACCCGGTCAGCTGTCTGCTCGACCCCGAAAAAGCCGTCTTCGGCGACGAGGTCCTGCGCCTCCTCCGGCGTCAGTTCAGTCAGTTCGGTTTCAACCCCCTCGATGCTGACCTGGGACGACACCCCCTGCTTCTCCAGGGTGGTCGCGAAGAATTCCTTCAGGATCTCCAGCTGGGCGTCAAAAGTAAGGGCGGTCCCGACCGGCTGGTAAGTAACGGCCTGGGCTTCCTCCCCCGCCAGCGATACCCGGTCGCCGGCACCCGCCGTCTTGTCAAGTTGCTGCGGATCTTTCGGTCCCTGTTGATCCTTGTTGAAATCGATTTTTTGTCCCGATAAAACCTGGCTGTTGATTCCCTTCAACATGAGCCTCTCCTTTTCCCTCCGTGGGGAGATTGACGGTCCGATTTGCCTGGACAAGGAACTCCATCTCACTTATCGGCAGGGAGTCGGATAAGCTTTAGAAGGACCGCCTTCGGATGGCTCGAAAAATTGCCGGAACAGGGCCGGCCTTCAGCCAAAGGCCCCAGTCCAATAGGCAATTGGACACGGATCAAATCTGATGACATCCGATTTTAAATACCGGGGCCTGGAGCTGAAAGGAGTCTTTGGGGATTTTAGCTGTCAGGTTTTCTTCAGGAGTTTTCGGAGGGCTGGAACCGGTACCCCACCCCGTGCACCGTGAGCAGGGACTGCGGAGAGGCCGGGTCCGGTTCGATCTTCTTGCGCAACTGGGCGACGTGCTGATCGAGGGTTCTCGTCGTGCCGAAATAGTCGACGCCCCAGGCTGCATTGAGCAGATCGTTGCGGGAGAGGACCTCATTCGGCCGCGCATGGAAGATTTCCAGCAGCTTCATTTCCCGGGAGGTCAGGCGGTGCGATCGCTCGCCGACCGTAACCTGGTAGGTCTTGCGGTCGACCAGGGCCCGGCCGACCCGGAAGATGTCCGGACAGCCCGCTGCCGGCTCGGGCCGGTGGTTCCGCGAACGGCGCAGCACGGCGGCAATCCGCGCCCGCAGCTCGTGCAGGCCGAAGGGCTTGGTGACATAATCGTCGGCGCCGAGCTCGAGCCCGACCACCTTGTCGACCTCCTCCCCCTTGGCCGTCAGCATGATAATCGGAGTGCGGCTGTCACTTTTCCGGATTTCGCGGCAGACATCGTAGCCGCTCATCTCCGGCATCATCACATCGAGCAGAACCAGGTCGGGCCCCTCCCGGCGGAAACAGTCCAGGGCCTGCNGGCCTGCCGGCCGTCCCCGGCGGGAAAGACCTCGTAGCCTTCGCCCTCGAGCAGGTCGATCAGCCCCTGGCGCAGGTCGGCGTCGTCTTCGGCGATCAGAACACGGATACTCATCGGTCGCTCCTTGCCGGCAGGGTCAGCTCAAAACAACAGCCGCCGCCGGTATTCGGGCAGAAGGACAGGGATCCTCCGAGCCCCTCGGCGAGCTGGCGGGCGATGCTGAGGCCGAGTCCGCTCCCCTGCTGCCGGGCGGTGAGGGACGCATCGACACGGTGGAACTTGTCGAATATCCGACCGCGATGACCGGCCGGAATGCCGGGCCCATCATCCTTGAAGCGGACGACGGGCCCGCCTTTTTGCTGCTGCAGTTCCACCGTCAGGCTCTTGCCCTCTGCGGCATACTTGATGGCGTTGTCGACCAGGTTGAGGACGATCTGCTCCAGGGCGTCGCGGTCGCTCTCGATGGGAGCCACAGCGGCGTCGACCTCCCGGATCAGTTGCATGCCTGCATCCTCAAGGCGCACCTGTTGGCTGTCGAGCAGTTCGTGCAGCAGAGAAGGAAGGGCGATCTCCTCTTTTGCAAACGCCTTGCGTCCCTGTTCGAGGCGGCTGAAATCGAGCACGTTGTTCACCAGCCGGGTCAGGCGCTGGCTCTCGCGGATGATCGTCCGCAGGTAGCTCTGCTGTCTGCCGGCGTCCTCGATCCGTTTTTCTCCGAGCATTTCGGCGTACATGCGGATCGTGGTGAGGGGGGTTTTCAGTTCGTGGGAGACATTGGAGACGAAAGAGGTCTTCTGCCTCGCGTCGACCTGGTTACGATGGGCCTGCCAGAGCAGCAGCGAGCCGCCGAGGAGGATGGCGACGACAAAGGTGCCGACCAGCAGCGATGAGATCAGCAGGAAGCCGGTCCCAGACCTGCCGCCATCGGCGTTCGGGTAGGCGGTGACCATCCAGTGGGGCAGGCTGGCGACGGAGGCGGCGGCCAGAGGCCGGCTGTCGGCCGAAATTTCGAGCGGCCCGACCTGGTGGAAGATATCGCCGTTGCCGTCGATCAGGGCAATGGTCTCGCCGTAGGGCGCATCGGGCGGAAAGTTGCCCAGCAGGCGGCTCAGCAGGGCCATCATCTCGACTTCGAATCCGATCCGTCGTGAACCTCCATCGGTCTCGTACCAGCCGAGCAGGTGCAGGCGGTTGTCGGCAAACCACGGCCGCCAGCCGCTCGCTCCGATCGCCGCCCCCGCCAGCCCCGCCCCCGGCGCCCCCGCCAGCCCCGCCCCCGGCGCCGCCGCACGGTCCGCCGAAGCCTCCGACGCGATCGGGGCCTGCTTGGCAAGCTGGCGCAGCTCCCTGCGCTCCAGCAGGATGCTGCTGGCCATATCTTCACTCGCAGCGCCGCGTGAATCGTCCGGAGGCGCCTGCCAGGCGGCCTGGTCGGCGAAGAGGGGAAGGTAACGCCGGATGAAATCGGCCTCCTCGTCGCTCGAGGGCATTTCCGGGTCTGGATAGCGCAGGCCCCGTCCCCCCTCCCAGACGAAGACATTGCGGACAAGGGGGTTGCCGCGCTTCCAGTCTTCGAGCAGGTCGGTTTGCCGCAAAATGCCGCCCTGCGGCAGGCCGCGCAGGGTTTCGACCAGGCCGTCCTTGACCTCGGCGACCGCCAGGTCGATATTGCCGGCAATCGCCGAGATCCGGTCCCGCGCCGTCGCCCGCGCGCTCCTTTCTAGGCGGTCCTCCTCGCCCTTGAGCAGGTAGAGGGCGCCGATGCCCAAAAGGAGCGTCGGTATCAGCAGGAGCAGCCAGGTTGTGATCAGTCGGAATCGGGTCATGGTATTCAGATTGAGGGTGGAGGACTGCATAACAGCAGCACCGCCCCGTTAAGGGTTTCGCTTCGTCGGTCCGTCACGCTGCCTTCCCACGAAGCGCCGCCGAAAACAACCGGCAGCAACGGCCACATGGACGACCGAATCCCGGCGACAGAAATGCCCCCCGCAGGGGAAGCCATTTTTTGCTTACTTTTTGTTGGCTCGGACAAAAAGTAAGGCGTCAGGCGGGACGCGACCCGCCGGTTGCGCATATAGCATTCAGGTCAGGGATGCAATTTTCTGAAACATGAACTAAATCGGCCTCACGCTCGTTCGCTTCCGCTCACTAAAGCCGCAAAGACGCAAAGGAGACCCTTTCATACTTCATCGTGGTTCTTCTTGGCGCTGACAGGTGGGTTAAGGGGAGCGTATCCACCTGTCAAAATCGGCCTCACGCCCGTTAGCATCCGCTCTCTCAAGTCCGCAAAGTCCGCGAAGTGTACCTGAGGGGACAGGCACCTGGCAGAGCCAGTCCCCTTCGGAACGAGGTGCGTACCCAGAAAAGAGAAACAGCCCGGGGCAGGCCTCCCCTGCCCCGGGCATCATACCATCAATAATCCTTCTGCTGTTTCCGGACCTTGTAGCTTTCCGACCGGATCGATTTTTTCTCCGCAGGGGCAAGGGGCGCCGGGGCGGCAAAGGTGGCGGCGTCCTCTTCGAGGGCCCCTTCCGCTTCCTGGGCGATGTCATCGAACCCGAGGTTCTGGCTCCGGAGGGAGATTTCGTCGCTCTTCTCTTTCAGCTGCCGCACCGCCTCGTCCTTGCGGCCGGCGTTGTAGAGGTCGAGGGCCTTGTCGCGGGCTTCGGCCATCTCGTTCTCGACCAGGGACTTCTGCACGGTCTTGCTGGCGGAGCGGCGGACATCCTCCTGGCGTTTCGAGAAGCGGACCTGGGCGACCGCCACCGACCTTTCCTTCTTGTTTGTCAGGGCGTTTTCATAGGAGCAGCGGGCGTCGGCGATTTTCTGTGTCTCGTCTGCCCGGCCCGGTTCGACCATCACTTCGATCAAGGCGTACTTTTCCTGCCCCCCGTAGAGCTGGTTGAGGTGGATTTCCACCCGGTTGCCGCGGATACGCCCCTCGCGGCCGATAATTCGGATCGGGCGGACACCCTTCGGGCAGTCGATTTCGATAACGACCTTGCGGGCGGCCACAGAGAGGACGTCGCCGAGTTCCGCGGCAAAGATCCGGGGCAGGTCGCGGCTCGACTCGACGAAGTAGTGGTTGCCGTCGCTGCGGTCGGCCAGCTGGGTCATCAGGTCCTCGTTGAAATCGTTGCCGATGCCGATGGTGGTGACCGAGATCCCCTCCTTGATCAGCGCGGCACCGAGGCGGGCCAGGTCGGCCGGAGAACTCGGCCCGACGTTGGCCAGACCGTCGGAGAGGAGTACGACCCGATGGACATAGGGCCGATAGAGGTTCTTCCGCACTTCGGCCGCCCCCTGGCTGACGGCGCCGTAAAGGGCCGTATTGCCTCCGGGGCCGATGCTGCGGATGCGAGCCTCGATCCATTCGACGTTGGCAGCGCTCTGCGGCGGGACGAGGGTCTTGACGTTGTGGTCGTAGACGACGAGGGAGAAGATATCCTGCGGGCCGAGACGCCGCAGGGCGGTGATCGCCGCCTCCCGCGCCTTGGCGATCTTGTTGCCCGACATCGAACCGGAGCGGTCGAGGACCAGGGTCAGGTTGACCGGCGGGCGGGAGACTTCGAGCGGGATGACCGGGACATCGAGGCTCACCTTTATGACCGCCTTCTGCGACAGGCCGGCCGGCAAGACGGTGCGGTCCAGCGACAGGTCGCACTCGACCAGCGGCGCGGCAAGAGCCGGCGCAGTCAGGAGCAAAGTGGCGAGAACCAGGAGCGGGGCCAGAATTCTTTGCGTCGTTTTCATGATTTGTCCTCCTCTGTTTCGACGTGAGTTGTCAATCACCGGGGTCTCTCTTGTTGCCCCCAGTAGATCACTCGTTCGTCTTTACGTCGTCATGGGGAGGTCAATGATTTGTAAAAGATTTGTCATGGATTGGTGGTTGTGCAGCCTGTCCCCGGGCGCAATACTGCCCCGGAAAGAACCCTCTCGGCTCCGGGGCGACAGGGTGGAAAAACTCCTTTGCCGGGACGGGTTCTTCGGGGGAGCTGGAGACAGGCGTCGGTTCAGCCGATCGCGGGCACGCCGCTGCCGATCAGGTCGAGGGTTTTTTCCAGTTCGAAATAGACCAGGAACTTCGGGCCTTTCGCCTCGTCTTCCTCGGGCGTCAGAGAGCGTCGGGTCATTTTCCGGATCAGCTCCGGGTCGGCGTCTTCACGAACCTTTTTCAGAAAAAGCCGGATNCCCCTGTAGCCGGGTCCGTCTTCGACAAAGAGGTAGGCCGCGTAGGGGTTTTCGGTCAGGTTCTTGTGGGTCAGCCGGTCGCGCATGATGAAAGCGAGGGTGCCGTCGTCCATGACGTGGGGTTTGGCATAGATGGCCGCGTCCACCCTTCCCTCCCCGTCGGCCGTCGACAGTACGCCCTTGCCGGAGGATGTCTCGAAATAGGCTTTCATTTCCATGGTGGTCTCCTTGATCTCTGTGGAGAGGTTTGGCGGGAGGTGGTAGCAGTTGCTGAGGGAACCCGCCAGTCAAAATCGGCCTCGCGCCCGTTCGCGTCCGCTCACTCAAGTCCGCAAAGTAAAAGGTTGAGCCTCGGGGTTTTTGTCCTCCCTGGCGGCCTTTGCGTGACACGGGGCCTGGTTTCGCAGCCGACCGTCCGTTTCATCATTAATACTAGCAGGTAAAGAGAAGGGGACGGTGTCCTGGGGTTGGTTGAAATGCGCCATTCCCTGTTCTGGATCGGCAACCTTCCGGCTACTCCGGTGTAAAGGTCACTCTCCGATAAGACCGGGAAAGCTCCAGCAGGGCGGGTTCGATGTCGGCGGGGTCGGCAGCGTCCCCCTTGGCGCGGACCGTCTCGACGATGCCGCCGAGCCGGGTTTGGAAGAGGTCCGTGTATTCCTGCTCCTCCGCGTCATCATACCCGGCGAAGATCTCGGTGATCGATTCGCTGACGGCGCTGTCAAACTTGTAATTGCGCAGGTGCATGCGCGCCAGGTAGTGGGCCGCGCTGGTGCTCGTTCCTGCCGCCAGGGCGGATTGGTAGACGGTGCCGTAGACCAGGGCGCCGGTGAAAACCAGCTGTTGTTCCGGTTCGTCGCCGATATCCGGAGGGTAAGGGATATATGCGCTGACCAGCGGCCAGACCTTGTTGAAAATCGCGGCGAAGGTGCGCCGCTTCCTGAATATTTCAAAAACGATCATGAGGGCTCCGGTGCCGCGGCGGCGAGACTATTCGTATCCCTGGTTCGCGCCGGGGGCCGGTTTCATCAAAGCGACCGCCAGCACGGCAAAGGGGCCGAGCAGCAGGCCGATGAAGAACCACAACACGTGATTTCGATTCTTTCCCTTGGCGAGAGAGGCTGCGGCAAAGCCGAAGACAACCCACAGGATGAGATATTCCATTGAATCTCCGTTCTTCCATTGCCATGGCAGGGGGAGCGAAAGAGAGGATACGACAACCGCTTCCGTGAAACCGCCCCGGGGCTCCTCTCGGTGGGGATATTCCATCAATATTCAGCAGCTTGGACAGATTGTCAAGACATGAATGCCAGCGCCCGGTGGCGCCCTGACCCGGAAGCCGCAATGTGGAAAGAGCGACCAGCCCCCAGGCGACCGGAAAGGCCACCCCGCCCAGCGGGGTGATCATCCCCAGCTGACGCCTCCCGGTCGGCACCATCAGGCAGAGGCTGCCCCCGAGGGTACCCTCGAGAATGCGTAAGACTCAACTCCTTGATTCCCGCCAACAGAATTGGAGCGTTTCATCCCCGGAAGTTCCAGATCGGGTAAAATGGAAGTGTACACACATCGCCTTCCCCGAAGGAAAGGAGGGGCGCATGCCCTGGAAATACAGCGAAAAAGTCCTCCGTCTCTTCACCGAAGCCGTGCAGGGCAAAGCCGGAACGCACATGGGGGAGATCGACCATCCCGACGGTTTCGGCGAGCACGGCTCCATCGTCTGCGGGGACGCCCTGCGGTTCTCCTTCCGGGTCGCCAGGCATCCGTCCGACCCCGCCCGGGACGTCATCACCGAGGCCCGTTACCTGACCTTCGGCTGCACATCGGCCATCGCCTCCTCCGAAGCCCTCTGTTCCCTGCTCGAAGCAGGAGCCAAAACGCCGATCGAAGCCCTGCAGGTGACCAACCGGGACCTGGTCGATTTCCTCGGCGGTCTTCCCGAGGAGAAGATCCACTGTTCCGTCATGGGAGCCGAGGCCCTGCAGAAGGCGGTCATCGACTGGTCTCGCAAACGGGGCGTCGACCTGACGGGGCTCCTCCCTCCGCAGGAGTTGGAGGGGGAAGAGGAAGGCCGGCTCGTCTGCAAATGCTTCTCCTTGACCGAGCCGTTCCTGCGCCGGAAAATCCGGGAGCTGGAGCTGCGCACCATCGAGGAGGTCACCAACGCCACCAAGGCCGGCGGCGCCTGCGGGTCGTGCCACTATGCCCCGGGAGGCCTGCAGGATCTCCTGGGCGAGATCTGGGGCGAGGCGCCGGCGGCAGAGCCTCCACCGGCGGCAGAGGGAGCGCCGGGGGCCGACCGAGTGTCGCCCTACCGGCTCGGCAAGGCCGTCGAGGCGGCGATCGACGAGCACATTCGCCCTTCCCTCAAAGCCGAGGGGGGGGACATCGAGCTCATCGACATCAAGGAGAACCTGGTCTACTGCCGCCTGGCCGGCGCCTGCGAGGCGTGCCACGGGGCGCAGCAGACCCTGCGGCTGCTGGTCGAAAGCCGGCTGAAAGACAGGGTGGACGACCGGCTCCGGGTCATCGAGGTCTAGGCCATGAAGACGATCTATGTCGACAACAACGCGACGACCGCCGTCGCCCCCGAGGTGCTGGAGGTGATGCAGCCCTACCTCACGGCGGAGTATTTCAACCCCAGCTCCATGTACGAGGCGGCCCGCTCCCCGGCCGAGGCGATCGCCAGGGCCCGGGCAACGGTCGCCCGTTGCCTCGGCGGCGTCGACCCCGAGCAGATCCTCTTTACCGGCTCGGCCACCGAGAGCAACAACACCGCCCTCTTCGGAACGGTGCAGGCCAACCCGGAGAAGCGACACATCGTCACCACCGCCGTCGAGCACCCATCGGTCCTCGAGGTCGCCAAGGAGCTGGCGCGCCGCGGCCAGGACGTCACCTTCCTGCCTGTGAACCGGCAGGGAGAGCTGCCGATGGAGGAGTACGTCAGAGCCCTGCGCAAGGAGACCCTCATCGTGAGCATCATGATGGCCAACAACGAGACGGGGGTCATCTACCCGGTAGCCGAACTCGCGCGCATCGCCAAGGAGACGAGCGCCGAGATCGTCTTTCACACCGACGCTACCCAGGCGATCGGCAAGATCCCCGTCGACCTGAAGACCGACCTGCGCCACGTCGATCTCCTCTCCTTCTCCGGGCACAAGATCCACGCCCCCAAGGGGGTCGGGGCGGTCTTCGTCCGGCGGGGGACCCGCTGGCGTCCCTTCATGATCGGGGGGCACCAGGAGCGGGGACGGCGGGCGGGGACCGAGAACGTCCCCTACATCGTCGGGCTGGCCAAGGCGTGCGAACTCGCCGTCGCCACCGTGGAGGAGGAGNCCGCCTCCAGAGCACCCTGGTGGCGAAGATCCCGGCCCTCGAGATCAACGGCAGGGAGGCGGAGCGCCTGCCCAACACCCTGAACCTGGCGCTCCACGGCGTCGAGGGCGAGGCGATCCTCTACGAGCTGAGCCGCCAGGGCATCTGCGCCTCCAGCGGCTCGGCCTGCACCTCCGGCTCCCTCGACCCCTCCCACGTCCTTCAGGCGATGGAGGTCCCCTTCACCGCCATCCACGGCTCCCTGCGGATCAGCCTCAGCCGCTACACCGAGGAGGCCGAGGTCGAGCGGATCATCGAGGTCCTCCCCCCGATCGTCGCCAGCCTGCGCCGCCTCTCGCCCTTCTGGGATGACAAGCGAAACTGCCTGAAGGTTTAGCCGGACCCTGGTCGATTCCCGCCCCACCCGGAACCGGAGGGGCGGCCAAGGCAAAGGGGACGGAAATGCATCCGCCCCCTTCGATGTGCCGGCTTTTGGTCCTCTAGCGGGGATTGACCCCGAGGGCCTTGATGGTCGCGACGTTGAGATACTGATCCATGGGCAGGCTCTTCGCCTTCTGGAAGGCGTGGACCGCCGCCATCGTTTCCGACCCGATAACGCCGTCGATGGGGCCGGGGTCGTGTCCCGCGTTGAGCAGGGCTCTCTGGATGTCCTCGATGCGATCCCTTGTCATGTTCGTATCGCAGAGGATCGAGCGCCATTCCATGCGTCCCTCCGATACGAGCTGTTTTTTGCTGACGGTCTGCCATTCCTCGGGAACTGGGATCCGTTTTTCGGTCGGCGGAGTGACCATCTTGGTGACTTCGATGGTTTTGTATTTTGCGGGGATGGTCACCGTCTTTGTGGTCGGGGGCGTCTTCATGACCCGTTTTTTGACGGTTTTGAATACGGCGGGCACTTCCGTCACCTGTGTCGTCGCGGGGGATTTCAGAACCTGCTTGGTCACGACCTTGTATTGAGCGGGAACCTCTACAAGGCACATGATATCCCCGGTGGCCTGGTCGATCCTCTGCACGGGGCCGGTCCCCTTTTTCCACTCCGAATGGGCCTCCCTGACGAGCACCTTTTCTGAAACCTTTTCATAGACGGCCGGGACCTCGACGATTTTTTTCGCGGCCGGTTTCAGCATCACGGTCTCTTCTTCGAAGCCGAAGGTCGCGGGAACGACTTCGAGCTTCTGGACTTCGGCCTCCACCAGGACTTTTTCCAGGACTTTTTCGTATTTCGCCGGGATCACCTCGATCCTCTCGGACGCCTGGCGTTTCAAAACCTTCTCGGTAACCGTTTCGTACTGAGGAGGAACGGCCACCTTGGCGAAACATTCGCCGGTGCTGGCGTCCGGCGGCAGCGCAGAACCCACTTTCGAAACGCCGCTCTGACCGGCCTGCCGTCCCAGGTCCGCGAGACCCTTCTGGTATTCCCGCGCCTCGTCTCCCGTCAACTGCGACTCCTTCAGTTTTTCGTCCACCTGGGCCCTTAACTGGTTCAACTCGTTCTCGCGGGACGAGAGGCTCTGCTGCAGCTTGTTCAGCTCGCTTTCCCTGGCCTCGACCTGGGCCAGGCGGGCTTCGACATCCTCCATGCCAGAAGACGTCATCTCTTCTGCCGGGGTAGAAGAGAGGAGTTTCTTGGCCGCTGTCCTGGTTTCTTCTACCTGGGCGGTTTTCACCTGTTCCTGATCGCATCCCGACAGAAGGGTCAGGCCAAACAAGCCGAGAGCGATAAGGAGAGCCGTTGCCGTTCCGGTGTTCCGTGCGCGCATCCTATTAATGAACCTTCTCCTTTCAACCTGTGCTTTCCACCGCCACCGGTGGAACAGAAAATCGCCAGATCGTTTGCGTTGGTCCCATTCAATCGTTCCTTTCGCGTTTGTCAACCGCCCTCGCCTGACTTATTGGGGGACGGTGCAGAGGGGGATGATCAAAGGTTGCGAGAACGGGTGAAACTAAGGGCGCAGCCCGTGAACATGCGATCTGCGGCGATGGCAATGGGGAGAAAGCAACGGTCAGAAAATACGGGTGGAGAGGGTCGGGAATAAGCGGCGGCACATCGAGTGGGCGGTGAGGACCGGGGTCGGGAGGATCAGGAAGGTCGTTGAACTGTCCATCCCCCCCGCAGAGATTTGATGCAGGCCACCGGAAGGGTCCATGTGAGCCCGGCAAGGCATACGGGGCGCGCAACCAGGAGCGCAACCTGGTGGTTAGCTTCTGCCCTCACCCTTTCAACTTCCAACTTCTTACTTCCGGCTTCTGCTCAATAAGATTTTCTGAAACCGGTCTTATGGCATTTCGGGCAGGGGGGAATGCGGCCGGTTTTTTTCATGTGCATTTCGGCGCCGCACTCCTTGCAGGTCAGGGTGCCGGCGCTGGTCACCTCGCCGGTCTGGAACTGAAGGCCCTGTTCCGTCTTTTCGGCCAGCTCCCCCAGGGCGTCGGCGGCGCTGGTCAGAATCCGGGCAATGATGCTCTGGGCCCCGGCGGCCACCCGTTGGGGGTTGACCGTCTTTTTGATGGCCTCGGTGGCCTTGCCGGCGTTCTCGATCACGTCCCGCTGGACGTAGGAGCCGATCTTGTCGAGCTGTTCGCCGGAAAACTCACCGGCTTTCTGCATCTCGTCCTTGGCTTTTTTCAGCGCCTCGTCGAGGGTCTTCTTCCCCTCTTCCAGGAGTTCCGCGGTGCGGCCGGCGAGCTTTTCGTACAGGCCGACTTCCTGTTGTTCTTTGTTGTTGTCGTTGTTCTCGGTCATGGGGTCCCTCCCTCTTCCTTGAAAGCATTCGTCGAATTGTCCGCTGGAATCATCCTAAGTCTATAGATATTTTATCAAAAATTGACTGGAAGTCATTATGGGGATCATGCCGGGGAAGGGACGGCAAAGGAGAGCCGCAGGATTAATGACCCTCAAAACTGCTCCCTTGAATATTCCGCGCACTGCTCAACCAATCCTGATGTCATACCCGCTCCAGAGGCCACCGGATGCGGCGACCCTTTCGGCAAGCCCCCCCTCGTCGAAGCGGCCGTAGGCCTGGGAATCGTCATAGAGTTCCAGGACCTTACCCTCCACTTCGGCCCGGTACCTTCCGCCGCCGGTCACGGCAAGATCGGGGGAATCGACCTCGAGCTTCTCTTCGGTCACCCACCGGTGTGCGATGGCGTTCTCCTGCAGAAAGCGGGCGAGGATCTGGTTGTGATAGCGGTGGACTTCGGCGGGGGCGAAAAGGAGATGTTCCCGCCCCCTCCAGACGATCTGCAGGAACTTCCCCTCCTCTTCCGCCGGCAGCCCCGTCTCTGCCGGGGCGGGATATCTCAGGATAGCGGTCGTCGCCATCTGCTCCACCTCCTCACCAGCGCTTCATTTCACATAATCGAGCTTTTTCCTGGCTTTGACCAGGCGGCCGTAGTCCCGCACCCAGTCTGATTCTGCCGGTGACAAGGGTCCCTGCTGCAGGGTCGCGAAGTTCTGCTTGAGTTGCTCGCGGTTGCCGGGGCCGGTCAGCACCAGGTGGACGTGGGGATTGGTGAGGACGAAACGATAGCAGAGCTGGGGCGTCAACGGCGGCACGGCGAGCGGTTCCGCTCCCGGCCAGGGCGGCATGTCGACCCCTTGCAGCGGCCGGGTCAGCTGCTGCCAGGCCAGCGCTGTATAGCTGACGACGGCCGGGTTGCGCTTGGCGAGATGGGGGAAGATGTCCTCTTCCGCGCCGGGGTGTTTGGCGTTGTAGCGGATCATAAAGAGGTCGATCTCGGAGTCGAGGGCCAGCCGGCCGGCGCGCCGGCGGTCGTGAATGCTGGTGCCGATCGCCCGGATCTTGCCCTCCTCCTTCAGCCGCAGCAGGGTGTCGACCACCCCCTTGCGGTAGCCGGACATCTTGCCCAACCAGCTCAGCTTGAAGACGTCGAGGTAGTCGGTCTCCAATTTGCGCAGGGCGCCCTCGACGCTCTGCCGCACCTGCCAGCCGAAGGCCCCCCAGCCGAGCATGGCCACCACGTGTTTGTCCCGGTCTTGCCGGATGACCTCTTTGATCCCCTCGGTGACTTTCTTGAAGCTCGCCCCCCAGAGCCAGTAGTTGGCCCCCTGCTCCGCCGCCCAGACGATATCGGTGGGATCAAGGCCGTAGTTGCCGGCGATGCCCATGCGGCAGACGGGTTTGTCGATGGTGGGGAGGATGGTGGAAGAGAAGTCCTTAGGCTGTTCTTCCGTGCCTGGGGTCATGTGGGCACCTCTTGGCTTTCAACCGGATTGATTGTTTGGTTGAGGGATGAGATGGGGTAAGTGATGAGCCTTGGCGCTAGCAGTTCGGGTTATGAACTACTTTGGCAAAAAGTTGGAGATTGTCAAAGATAAGTAAACTGTCCCCGGAACTTCCCTGACCCTCCAACCCAGGGTTTCCCCCCCGGCCCTCATGGATCTCTACCCCCAAAAGATATTTCGTCTGGGAAAAGGCTGCCAAATAAGTTGCAGAAACTGCCACATTCTGGCATGCTAAGCGGTCAAGAAGATAAAGTTTTTTGGGCCCCCTTGGGGGAAGAGTGGAAGGATCAGGGTTATTTATGGATGTTTCTGGATTTGCTGCCCAAATGAATGAAAAAGGGGTGAAGCTTGGTGTTTCTAAAAGAGTTCTCTCACTCTTTTCTGGATGTGGGGGAATGGATCTAGGGCTGGAAGGTGGATTTGAGGTTTTGGAAGCTTCTGTTAACCAAGAAGTCAACCCTGAATTTTTCGAAGAGAGAACACGCGATGGGTGGGTCAGGCTCAAGGGGACAGGGTTTGAGACCGTTTTTGCAAATGATATTTTCGAAGCGGCACAAGTAGCTTGGCAGCACCATTTTAGTCACAGGTCGAATAGGGTATCAGAATATTCAGGTATGAGCATTGTTGATCTTGTGAAAAAGGCCAAGGTTGAAAATGTTTTTCCCGAAAATATAGATATTGTTACAGGGGGATTCCCTTGTCAAGACTTTAGTATTGCCGGAAAGAGAAAAGGATTTGACTCCCATAAGTGTCATAAGGGCAACCTTATTGACATTAACAATGTCGCTACCCAAGAAAACAGGGGCATGCTCTATACTTGGATGAAAGAAGTAGTCCGCCTTGTTAAACCCAAAGTTTTCATTGCTGAAAATGTAAAAGGCTTAATTACTTTAGAAAATGTCAAAGAAGTCATAGCAAGGGATTTCGAAGGAGTTGGTGGTGGGTATTTTGTGTTCGCTAAGCTATTAAAGGCAATGGAATTTGGGGTGCCGCAAACAAGAGAGAGAATAATATTTATAGGGCTCAGAAAAGACAGCCTTAGGTTAGAAGCTAATTCGTTGCTTGAGAGCGGATGTTTGCCAATTCATCTCGACCCCTTTCCCATTCCGACCCATTGCAACAAAGAAGCAATTCCTAAGGACTTGAAGCCAATAGTTACTACCGGACAAGCATTGGCTGGACTTAAGGAGCCAGGTGATTCTGTCGATGATTTGTCTCAGTACCATTACTCGAAGGCTAAATGGATGGGCAATCACTGTCAGGGGCAAAAAGAAATTGACTTAGATGGTCCTGGCCCTACCATCAGGTCTGAACATCATGGAAATATTGAGTTCCGTCGGTTATCCGCTCAACATGGTGGTCGCTATTCTGACGAGTTAACGAAAGGGTTTGGAGAACGGCGATTAACTTTAAGGGAATGCGCAAGGATACAGACATTTCCTGATGATTTTCAGTTTGTTATACAAAATTCTGATGGGGGAAGAGGGTATGAGCTCAATCCCACAAATGGCTACAAAGTCATTGGCAATGCCGTGCCCCCATTGTTAGCTTACCACTTGGCATATAGGCTCAAGCGTATATGGAAAGATTTATTCGAATAGGTAATTTTTAGTTTCAGTTATTAAAAAGGTCTTTTAATGCCCAAGAGAGATCCTGCTATAACAAGTAAAATAATGCGGGCTATCAAAAGTAAATGTACCAAACCAGAGAGAGAGCTAGGTGCCGCAATGTGGCGACTTGGCTTGCGTTACAGAAAACACTATCCTGTTAAAGGAAAACCAGATTTTGTTTTTATAAGGACCAAAATTGCTGTATTTTGTGACGGAGATTTTTGGCATGGCAACAACTGGCGACTTAGAGGGTTGAGCAGTATTGATGAAGAGTTGCTTGGTTATGATTCCTATTGGCAACACAAAATACGAAGAAACATCCAGAGAGATACCGAAGTAACTGCATGCTTAGAGGAGGATGGATGGACAGTAATAAGACTCTGGGAAAGTCAAATCAAGGAGTCGCCATTAGGTTGTGCGAAGCTCGTTAAAAAGGAGCATGACAAAAGAAAGAGCATTAGTCGATGATTGGAAAAGTTCGCAAAAATGGATATTATAAAGACTGCCAACCTATGATTATTATTCTGATTAGAGGTCAAAGCGAAATCATTCCTTACAAACATAAGGAGAGGGTTAACATTGACATAATAGTCGGAGATAGAAAATTTATTGCGGGGGTAAGATATCAAGATTGGACTGATGATATAAAAATATGTCAAGACTTGGTCGACAAAGAAGGTAATGAATTTAGATTGGTTGATATTTTAAAGATTTATGGAATTACATATAATTATTCTATCCGTTTAAAGACCGAAGGAAATAGGTTGGCGATTCTCGGAAAGGTTTAAAGTTGCCAAGCTTGGAATGATCCTGTTTGAACGTTAGAAGTAAAATTTTCTCCAACTCTCCAACTCTCCAACTCTCCAACTCTCCAACTCTCCAACTCTCCAACTCTCCAACTCTCCAACTCTCCAACTCTCCAACTCTCCAACTCTCCGGGCCAAGAAGTCAAGCTTGGTCAGTGTTTTAAGTGTTGACATGTCTGAGACTTAATGAGACCATTATTTTAATGGTCACTGATTAGTCATTCTTTTAGCATCAGATTTCAATGGAGGCAGGATGAAGTTTTTGGATTTAGTCAATGATGTGGTGCAGAGAATTTCAGAGAGACCTGGATTTGAAAACTTAAGCGATAGAGAGTTTGAGGAAGTTGTTGTTGATGAACTTAAAAAGAATGCGAAAATTGACATAGAAAAGGTTGAATATCAACCAGGAAGTACAAGTTTCCCTGATATTAAATATGAGACTTACGGTATTGAAGTCAAAACATCTAAAAAGTCATGGACCTCCTTAGGTAATAGCATAATGGAGGGGACAAGAAGGGTTGGCGTTGAATCTATTTATGTTGTTTTTTTAAACAAAGATGCTTTGGAAATTAAGGTTGGAAAATATGAAGATTGTTTGTCAGATATTAAGGTAACCCATTCCCCACGGTATGAAATCAATATGGAATTGGGGGATTCGCCTAATGTTTTTGATAAAATAGAAGAGGATTATGAAGATTTTAGGGTAAGCAAAGACAAAGTTAAGACACTTAAGAAATATGTTTTGGAAAAAGGAGAAAAGGGGAGTTATCCTTGGTGGATAGATGAAGAGAGTGGTGTGACAAGCACCTCTTTTGAAATCAAAAATTTTGCCTCACTTTCGCCTTGTAAAAAAGAGTACTATAGGGTTGAGATAATGTGTTGTTTTCCAGAAACATTATCGGGGAATTATGGTGCGGCAGCTATTTATTTGTGTACAAAATATGGTTATTATAATAAATCCTTTAGGGATTTATTTTCATCGGGCGGGAGAGTTAATAAAGAATACCAAGGTAGATTTTTTGATTGCCCAGCAGCCGTGGGAAGGGCAATTGACAGTCTCGGCCAAATAAAAGATTTTTTTGAAAACAATCCAAAGTTAATTCTTGAAGCATGGGAGAAGGTTGAGCAGGATGAGTTTTTATTTGACAGGTGGATAAATTATGCCAGCGCAAGTTTTAGAAGTAAAGGGTTACAGATTTATGAAGGAGAAGAGCCAATCTCTCTTAGAGACTTATTTCTCTTGATGGATGAAAAAAAATAAGGGGCTGTCCTAGATAACTGAAAATTGTCTAGGATAGCGGTATGCGAAAAAGTCGTCTGAGTCAGGCCAAGCAAGACCGGCTCATCGAGCACTTTGTTTCGGGTTCTACGGCCCGTACGGCAGCCGCCTTGGTTGGGGTTCACCGCAACACGGCAGCCTACTATTTTCAACGGCTACCAGTGCCCCGAGGGTCAGGCCTTTAATGCTGGAAATTGTGCTCTTTGTAAGATTGCGGGGACATAAAACATAAAGATTGCGGGGACATAATACCTATTTCCATGTTGCTTAGAAAAAATCCGTATTATGAAATTTCGATGACAATCTACTCAATCCCTTATCGCCAACACCTTCCGACACTTCGGGAACCCAGGACACGCCCAAAACCACTGCCCGGCCTTCGGCCCTTTTTTGGCTTGCCGCTTGACCATCGGGACGTTGCAGGCAGGGCAGTTAGGCGCAGAGGGTTCCTCAGCCAACGCCGTTTTTTCGACTACAGGGGCAACCTCTTCTTCCGGCAGGGTCTCTACTTTCATCGACTGTTCAGGTGGAGGTGTCACATTCTCGTGCTCCGTCTTCTCCTCCACAACAGATTCCGGCGGGTCAACCTCTGCACCCTTCAATTCAAATTTATCGGTTAACTTCGCCCGGACTTCAGGAACCGCATACCCCTTGCGGGCAGGGAAGCGCAGAATAGGGACAGCGGCCGATGTGAGAGCACGGTCGACGAAATCGTCGCGGTCTGCCCGATCTTTTCGCCCGTGCGAAGAGTCATCCAACTCCACCGCACCGACCACAGCAAGGGAGTCTGGATGACAGAGAACAAAATCGACATGCTTTTGCTGAATACGGTTCCGAAGGCTGGTACGTCGGCCCTGTGGCAACCCCCTAGCCGGCTGGATCAAGTCCCCCAGTCGCACCTTGGAGAAGACCTTGAATTCACCCGAAATCGCTTGTTCCAACACTCCGAAGAAGGATCGCTCAGCCGGGCTCAACAACTCCTTGCGAGCATCAAAAGAAAATTCTTCACCTTTGCTAGTCGGCTGGCGCCCCTTCTGCGAGGTGATAACCGCCAAGGCAAAGACGACAATGAGAACAACCGCAACTAATGCGAACAGACCGCTTATCACTTCTAACTCCGCTTTTTAATACAAATCATAAAATATTGACCAAGTCCCGGGGGCAGCATACTTATCTCCCCACCCACCACTCCCAAACAAACTTCCCCACCGCCCCGAGCACCAACAACTCCAGAACAAAGAGCCAGAGAACAAACTTCTTCTTCCCCTTCCGCTCCCGAAGCTTCTCAGGCAGCAACCTCTCGAAGTCCCCGGACATATTCTCCCAGGCCTCTTTGAAGACGCTGTCCTGTTTCTTCTTCTGCTTAGCCATCGGTCATCCTGTCAAACGAAAAATGCCATCCCCCGCCCGAAAGCCGAAAAGGCCGAAGGATAGCGTTGCCCATCTTTGAGACCTTCGCGGCCTTAAGCGAGCAAAGCGAACGGGCGTGAGGCCGATTTCAGTTGTTGCTTCGGTTAATCAGATTCACCACCACCTTGACAATGGTCTCCCTCTCATCAGGACGGCTCTCCGCGATCAGCAGCGTGAGGGCCACCAGGGCATTGTCTGCCAGTCGCTTACTGCCATCGGCGCGGTAAAGGATACCGTTGGCTGCCAGATAGTAGATAAAAACAGCGGCGGCAATTCTCTTGTTCCCGTCAGTAAATGCGTGATTCTTGACAACGAAATACAGCAGGTTGCCGGCTTTCTCTTCGATGCTCGGGTAAACATCCTTGCCGTCAAAGGTCTGATAAATGGCACCGAGGGCGCTCTTGAACCCCTGGTCTTTCTCCAGACCGAAGAGCCCGTCAAATTCACCCTTCATCGACTGCACGATGGCGATTGCCTTATCGTATTGCAGGACAAACGAGGCCGGCCCGCTCGTTTCTTCTACCTCCAGGGTGCCATGGTCAAACCGATCGAGGGTCGCCAGGGCGTAGGCATAATCACTGATGACCCGCAGCAGTTCCTTGCCGGTCTCCGTCACAAGCTCCTGCGTAGTCAGAGTACGGGCAAGCAGGTCCACGGTTTGCTGAAGGTCCCGCAACTTGGCGGCCTCCTCGCGCAGGCGTTGCTCGTTGACCGTGTATCCCTTGACCAGATGGTCACGCAATACTTTTGTGGCCCATTGGCGGAACTGGGTGCCACGCCTGGACTTGACCCGGTAGCCGACGGAGATGATGACGTCGAGATTGTAGAATTGGACCTTGCGGCGAACCTGCCGATCACCTTCATTTTGAACTACCGAGGATTCCTCGGCAGTTGCTTCTCGAACCAGTTCTACCTCTTTGTACAGGTTGCGGATATGCAGACCTACAGTATCGCTATCCTTTTCAAACAACTCCGCCATCTGCCGCTGGGTCAACCAGACCGTCTCCCGGTCAAGATGAACCTGAAGCCCGGTTTGGCCATCGCTGGTTTGATAGATGACAATGTCGCTCATGGTCGCACTCCTAGCGCTTTGTTGTCTGTCATCGACTCATCAGAAACACCTCTCAAAACCGAGAGCCTTCCTTCGCGACCTTCGCAGACTTGAGCGAACGAAGCGAACGGGCCTGAGGCCGGTTTGGCCATGACCTTCCCGACCCTACATGAACATCACCAGGCTCACCGCCATCACCATCATCCCCATCACCAGCCCGTAGATCGAAAGATGATGCTCCCCGTACTTCTGCGCCGAGGGGAGGAGCTCGTCGAGGGAGATGAAGACCATGATCCCGGCGACCACGGCGAAGAGGACCCCCATCACCGTGTCGTTGAAAAAATTGTACAGAAGAGCGTAGCCGATCAGCGCCCCCACCGGCTCGGAGAGGCCGGAGAGGAAGGAGTAGTAGAAGGCCTTGCGCTTGCTGCCTGTGGCGTAATAGATGGGGACGGAGACGGAGATCCCCTCGGGGATGTTGTGGATGGCGATAGCCAGGGCGATGGAAATACCGACGGTGGGATCGGAGAGGGCGGCGGCGAAGGTCGCCAGCCCCTCGGGGAAGTTGTGGATGGCGATGGCCAGGGCGGTGAAGGTCCCCATGCGCAGCAGCTTGCGCTCGCGCTCGGTCGGCTGGGTCCCCTTCAAATCCTCGACCCCCTTCAGCTCGTGGGGGTTCTCGATGTTGGGGACGAGCTGGTCGATGAGGGCGATGAGGGCAATGCCGCCGAAAAAGGCGATGATGGTGAACCAGTTGCCCGGCTTCACCCCGTAGGCGGCGACGAGGGCGGTCTGGGCCTTGACGAAGATCTCGACCAGGGAGACGTAGATCATCACACCGGCGGAAAAGCCGAGGGAGAGGGAGAGGAACTTGGTGTTGGTCTGTTTCGCGAAAAAGGCAATGGCGCTGCCGATGCCGGTCGCAAGTCCGGCGAAGAGGGTCAGGCCAAAGGCGAAGAGGACATCGTTGGGCATGGCGAAGCACCTAGAATGACAGTAAAAAATAAACGCCCCTAATCTACTCCCATCCCGCCCGGCTGTCAATTCCTCTATTCAGATCAAACACTCGGGTCCCATAACAATTAACGAGAATAACAGCTTGTTCCAAAACCAAGACCCGTGTCTCACGCAAAGCCGCAAAGACGCAAATGGAGGCCAACCAAGTCAGTCTCCATGCTTCTCTTAGCGGCTTTGCGTCTTGGGTGAGCAACGCGAACGAGCGTGAGGGAAGAGACCGTAACAAGTGACTAGTGACGGGTGACGAGCAAGGAAGGAGAGTCTTTTCGGTTCACCGATCACGGTTCACGGATCAATGGTTTTCATTGCGACCTTTGCGACCATGAGTGAGCGACCGCGAACGAGCGTGAGGCCGGTTCTGATTGGCCCGACCAGAGCGCCCCCTGCACCTGCCCTTCGCCTTTAAGTCAGTCCCCCAGGTTTTCCTTTGCGTCTTTGCGTCTTAAGTGAGCAAAGCGAACGAGCGTGAGGCCGGTTTTGACTTCACCACCTTGAGCATCGCTTTGCTTCTGGACTGCCGCTCTTGATTCAGACCAATGCTTCTCTTTGCGTCTTGAGTGATGAAATGGTCTCCCCTCGCTACCTACTTCGGCGTCGATGCGCCATGATGGAGAGAGAGAAACTTTCCATCAACGAGGAGCGA